>DNBZ01000030.1 GCA_003484585.1 Bacteroidota bacterium
CATGGGAGACAGTCCCGATCAATCATTGGTTCCGCTGCTCTACCTCAATAGTATATGGAAAATGACGATGGGAGTGATAGATTAATTCTTCTCCAAACAAAATAAATACTCCAACGTCTCCGTAGCGGTATGGTTTCGGTTTTCTGTTTTGTCTGCCTTAAAACGTTGATAGGCTTTTGTTTTAAGCTCCACTCTACCGTATTTTTCTAAGATAGATGTAATCTCTTCATGAGACATAAGCCCTTCATTATTATAGCTTAGAAAGGTATACTTAAACTGTGCATTGGCTATCAACTCTTCAAAACTCTGCTTTACCGAAGCCTTACTGCAATAAGCGGAACGATTATACTCTGGCAGTCCGGTTACACCTTTAGGTTCAAACTCATTATAATTAGCTATAGTATTGAGCATATGATAATTGCTCCCATACTGCCTGGCGTTATACGGAGGATCTAGATACAGAATATCTCCCTTTATTGTTTTGACAAGTTCATTGGCATCCCCTTGATATACTTGATGGCTAGTAATTGTAGTCTCAAAATCTGCCGGACGTATCTTCAAATCTACCGCAGCAGTTTTCTTTATGTGCTTAAGGTAAGCACCATATACAGACGCAGTGTTGGCCACTTTGTCTGCACTTTCTAGCAAAGTGGCAAGTAGATAATAATACATATCTTCATCGATAGTATTGGTTTCTTTCCACTTTTCTATTTGCACACGCATGGCATCTATTCGTTTGCCATTTTCATCTTTGAAGTAATTACGACTTCCGTGACCCCCTTGGCAATAGTTTTGATAAATAAATCCTTCTGTTCCTTCTATAGCTTCTAATTTTTCGAGCCATTTATCAGCTTGTAGAGCAGTATGGTTTCCTACGTAATTTCTATTGAGCACATAGCTATAGTACTCCATATCATTAGCTATAACAGACATACACTTAGTTTTAAAGTACCGACCTACAGCACCAGTACCCGCGAATAAATCGCAAAACACTTTATCTGAAATAGTACCACTTATGAAATCTTGGATAGACTCCTCTAAAAAAGGAAGAAGTCTGTATTTTGAGCCTATATAATTCAATATTATCTATCTAACTTATAGACTATACCCGCCGTAAACAGTCTATTAAACCATCCCGTTCTATTAAACCATGTAGGTCCTAAGCTTACCACACTATTGTCTGTTACTGAAAGAAATGAGTAGCTATGACGTAGGTCTATCCCTATTTTTTCGGTAAGATGGTAGGTGCCACCTAAGTTGAGTCCAAACTCTAAAAAATCAAGTTCGTCTACTTCACTTTCTATTCCATTCTCTTCTCTCTTGCTTACTATATTCATGCCTACCGAAGGTCCTCCATAAACGGTGACTTTATCAAAACGAGTATACTTTACAAGCAATGGAACTTCGATATACTGATAGTTTAGCTTAAGAGAAAATGTAGGCGGAGCATCTGGATCTATTACTTTCTTAGCCCCTTTCATACTATACCGTATCTCAAAGGCAGCCTGCCATATATCGTTTATCTCTCTATTGATCTGCACACCTACATTGGCACCTAACTTATTATAACCGCCTAATTGGTCTCCATCCACTTGGCTAAAATTAGCTCCTAACGCCAGCTGAGCCCCAAAGCTTTGAGCTAACACAGTAGAACTAAGGATCAATAACCAAAACAATAAAAATACATTTTTCATTTGGCTCAAAAATAGATAAACTTGCATAGACAATAGGTTAATATGAGCAGAAAAAATAAAGACATTGCTGGTTTTCAGATACTCAACATCTTAGCAGAAATAGACGGCGATTTTGACCCAAAAGAAGGAAGTGTAATAATAGACTATGTTGGTCAAAACTTCCCCTTTGGAGGTAACCTAGAGGATGCTTTAGAAGAATTAAGTATCACTTCTCATGACGACTACCCGATTTTACTTCAAAAATGTGCTGAAGATTTCTATGCTGACTCCACAGAGAAAGAGCGTTTAGAACTCTTAGATTTTGCAATAAAATTAATAAAAGCTGATGACAAGATAGACGATGAAGAAAATCTATTGGTTAATAAACTATATCAATATTGGGATATTAACTAGTCAAAACGTGTCCCATTAAAAAGCCCGATAATCGTATGATTATCGGGCTTTTGCGTTTTAGCATATACTTCAATGTATAAGCGAATGTAAGAAGTCTTCTTACGAAAAAGCTATCTACAAGTCAAACTTGATACCTTGAGCTAACGGTACACTTTTACCGTAGTTTATGGTCGTAGTCTGTCTACGCATATATACTTTCCAAGCATCCGAACCACTCTCGCGTCCTCCACCTGTTTCTTTCTCTCCACCAAAGGCTCCGCCTATTTCAGCACCACTGGTTCCTATATTTACATTAGCTATACCACAGTCACTGCCTGCAGCACTAAGGAATGCTTCCGCTTCCTGCAGACTATCTGTAAATATAGCAGAACTAAGTCCTTGCTTCACATCATTTTGCATAAGTATAGCTTCATCTAATGTCTTAAATGGAATTAGATACACAATAGGAGCAAAAGTCTCTTCTTGCACTATTTCAAAATGATTACGAGCTTCTGCAATACATGGCTTTACGAAGCAACCACTCTCGTAACCTTTACCAGTAAGCACCTCACCACCTGTAAGCACCTCACCACCTTCTTCTTCTACTGCACGTACCGCTCTTTCAAAAGCAGCAACTGCATCTTTATCTATAAGTGGCCCTACGTGATTATTTTCGTCTAGAGGATCACCTATACTCAGCTGACCATATGCGTTTACTAGTTTCTTTTTAAAGTCTTCGAATACAGACTCTTGAATAAGCAATCTTCGTGTACTAGTACATCTCTGTCCTGCAGTACCTACACAGCCAAATACGGCTGCTACAAGTGCATTATCAAGATTAGCTTTTTCACTGATAATCACCGCATTATTGCCACCTAACTCAAGCAAAGATTTACCTAATCTAGCTCCTACAACCTGACTCACTCTTCGACCCATACGTGTGCTACCTGTAGCACTAATGAGAGGTACTCGTTTATCTTTGGCCATGGCCTCTCCTATTTTATAATCTCCTATCACTAGGTTAAATAGTCCTTCTGGAAGGTCATTTTCTATAATCACTTCCTTCATCAGGTTATGACACGCTATAGCTGTTAGAGGAGTCTTTTCACTTGGTTTCCATATAGTAACATCACCACATACTGCAGCTATCATACTATTCCAAGCCCATACCGCTACCGGAAAATTAAATGCTGATATCACACCTACTAATCCTACAGGATGCCACTGCTCATACATTCTATGCTCCGGTCGCTCGCTGTGCATGGTAAGTCCATATAGCTGGCGACTAAGTCCTACTGCGAAGTCACAGATGTCTATCATCTCTTGCACCTCACCTAGTCCTTCTTGGTAACTTTTGCCCATTTCTAGACTCACAAGCTTACCCAAATCTTTTTTGCGTAGTCTTAGCTTGATACCGTACTGACGCACTATATCCCCACGAAGTGGTGCTGGGACTGTCTTC
>DNBZ01000358.1 GCA_003484585.1 Bacteroidota bacterium
TACGACCACTGCCCTTTGTACATAGATGCTCCATCTGCCCAAGTCATAGTACCAAAACCGTCTACGACATTTCCTTCTCTAGGTTTACCATCTGGTAGCAAGCGAGCTCCAGAGGACTTTACGACATTAGCCAAGTTGTTTTCTAGGCTTACTATAGTAGCCGTTATTTTAATATGGTCTAGTTTGCCATCTGTAAAGTAAAAATCGGTAACATCATCTTCTGTAACGTTCCTCCGGACGTAGATATTTACCTCATCTATGTCTAGTAAGCCTGTACGTTTTTGTACTTGGTCCAGGGTCATACCCCATTTAGTATTTTTTGGCAGCTCATGCTTATATGCTTTGTAAGTATAGCCACTATCGTATAGTGAAATACGTATGAGAGCAAAATCACGGTTATACTGCATCGAGATTCCTTCTGCCATGTATTCTTCTTGGTAAACACGTGTCGCAGGAATCATAGCCTCGCGAACAGGATTAAGCGTATCAAACGATGCACGGAGGGTAGTGAGCTCTAAAGAGTTATAGGGCTGTGCTATGAGACTAGTTGGACTTTGTGCAGAGCATAGGTTTATGCTAACGAAAAGAAGAGATAGCAATGTGTAAAGTAGTCTTTTACTGTAATTCATGGATTGTAAAAACAAAAGTATTGTATTCACGGTTTAACTCATAGTACATCACTATAAAAATAGCCGTTATTTAGATAATTAGATGAAATGATTACAAGATAGGTTGCCTATGATATATGTATTGTAGCATAACCTACAAACCTGATATCGACTATTCTTTTGAGATGCAGATTTTCATAAAACCTTGGAGGCGAGAGGTTTTAGTGCAGATATAGCGAGCTATATCAAGATAAAAGAACGATGATCATGAGGTTTTATGGACAAAACAGGTCGATTACACATTTAAACAGCCATTTTCTTCCTAAAACTGTCTTGGAATAGCTCGCTATTCCTTCGCCACTTTCACTCGAAACTCACTATTTAAAAGATGTTCTGAATCCAAAATAATAATCGAACTCAGGTTGTTAGTAATCCATAAGTATTAGCTTTGCAGCGTAATAAGGAATGAGTAAACACAAGGTGACATTTAGGTTCGAAACGGAGCCCAATAAAGAAGTAACCATAGAGGTGCAAGAAGGCGATAGCATACTAGACGCTGCACATGATAATAATATACAACTAAACCATAACTGTGGTGCAGTATGTGCTTGTAGTACATGCCAAGTGTACATAGATAAAGGGATGGATTCTTTGTCAGAAATATCTGATAAGGAAGAAGATTTCATAGACAGAGCTATAAACCCGAGAATAAACTCTAGACTAGGCTGCCAGTGCATAGTGACTGCGGATATAGAGGTTACCGTACCAGATCAAAGTACTATAATAGGACACTAAACAATGAGTATAAAGAATTTTTTTGAACCACCAATGAATTGGTCAGACTATGAGGATATAGCACTGGCTTTGTACGAAAAATTTGGTGATGATTTTACAGAAAGTAAGATCTATAGAATACGCTTCACTGACCTACTAGAGTGGGTACTAGCTTTAAAAAACTTTGAAGGAACTAGAGACGGCTCTAATGAGGGGCATCTAGAGATGATACAGAGTAGCTGGGTATACGAGTGGCGAGATAACCAATAATTTATTTACTGATGATATTAGATAAACTTGCAGCTATAGACACCTTTATTTTTGATGTAGATGGTGTGTTTACCACAGGTACCGTATTAGCTACCAATGAGGGTGAAATGCGTAGAGATTTTAATATCAAAGATGGTTTTGCACTTCAGTTTGCTGTAAAACAGGGTTATACCGTCATCATAATAAGTGGTGGGGATAATGAGGGAGTAAGAAAAAGACTAAAAGGTCTAGGTGTGAAAGAGGTACATACCGCAGTGTCCGATAAGCGAGCATTACTAAAGGACTTAGTAGCGAAATATAAGTTAGACTTAGACAATGCTTTGTACATGGGCGATGACTATCCAGACCTTTCTGTAATGCGAATGTGTGGTGTAGCCGCAACGCCTAGCGATGGAGCTTGGGAAGTACAAGAAGCAGCAGACTATATAGCTAAGCTACCAGGAGGTAAAGGTGCTGTACGAGAAGTAATAGAAAAGGTGCTAACCCTGCAAGATAAGTGGGAGAGTAGTGAGCACTCCGTATGGTAAGCACTACATCTGTGTGCGTAACCAATCCCTATTTTAGCAACTAGTTTTTTACCTTTGAGCTATGCTCAATCCACTAAAATACATAACACAATACAAGTTTGCACTGACTGTGGGATTATTCAGTCTTTGGATGTTATTCGTAGACGATAATAGTGCACTTTTTATTTACAAGCAGTACAATGAGCTAAAAGATCTAAAGGCTCAAGAACGATTTCTGAAAACTGAAATAGACGATATGAAGCGACAGAAAGAAGACCTTTTTTCTGATGATGATAAGCTAGAGCGATACGCTAGAGAGCTCTATTATTTCAAAAAAGACAATGAAGACGTATACGTGATAGAAAAGGAAGACTGATTAAAAATTCTTAGATTTTATTAGTTTCAGTAAATTAGCGTGAATGGCATGGTTTCCTGCTAGAATATTATTCCCAAACACGAAGTTTTCCTCATTCTGAAAATCGGTAACATGTCCCCCGGCTTGCTGTACGATGTATGCACCGCCTGCTACGTCCCATGGGCTTAGGTTTAACTCAAAAAAACCATCGAATCTTCCGATAGCCGTGTAAGCCAGATCTATAGCAGCACTACCCATTCTACGTAGGCCTTTAGTCTTTTGCATCAAATCCTTGAGTGTGCTAAGGTATGCTTCCATCTCATCAAATTTATAATATGGGAATCCAGTCGCAATTAGACTCTCGGATAGTGTTCTTGAAGAGCACTTGAACTTTTCACCATTTAGATATGCTCCATCCTTATCCGCGGTGAATAGCTCATTATCTGCGGGCACGTAAATAGCTGCATAAGTAGGTTTGCCTAGCTCATAAAAAGCGATTGAAATGCAGAACTTAGTGTGGCCAAAGAGATAGTTAGTTGTACCGTCTATAGGATCTATGATCCAGTATTGCTCCTCATTTCTAATCGAGGTAGTTTCTTCTTCTGTGAGGAAGCCAGCATCAGGGGTTATTCTCAGTAATCCTTCTACTAGCATTTTCTCACTTTCTATATCTACGTAGCTTACTAGTTGATTCAAGCTTTTTTCGGATACGTCAGTAGCTTTTACTTTTTGTTGCTCTGCGAGTTGAAATTCTCCTATGTTGCGGAGTAGGGTAGGGATCTGGTGTTGCATTTGCGAAATCTAAACATTTTTATTATTTAATGCAGAATAATACTTTGTGATTAAAAGCTTCATAAGACGATGTTATTTTCATTGTTAAGATAGTGATAATCTATAGTATTTTAGTTTATTCATATTCTATAATACTTCTTCAGCAGAGCAGTGTATACTTGTTTAAATTCAATTCCTTACTGTATGACCCCTATTTGTAATTAATTCGATGCGTTATAGCTTGAAGCTATTTATTGCTTTTATTTGCTAAATAATGGGAACTGGAATCTTTGTCCGATTAGTTTTTATCTTAAATAAGATATTAGCTGCTTTTAACATGAAATTTATTCCGCCTTGGAGGAGGGGATTATTCATAGAGATTGGTTTAGATGAGGATATTAACATAAAAGAAAAACTAGCTAAATTGGTTGAATGTAATTTAACCAATGATTTTTTTTTCTTACAGATTGGAGCGAATGATGGGGTTTCTTTTGACCCCATTCATCAATTAGTAACTCGGTATAAACTGAAAGGTATCTGCATTGAACCAATTGAAGAGTATTTTCAGGAGTTAACTATTACATATAAAGATTTACCAAATGTGAAGTTGATACAAAAGGCCGTGACGGATAAAACAGGTACTAGAGTAATGTATAAGGTAGATTCTAACTTGAGATCGAGCCTTCCAGAATGGGCAAAGGGTATTGCATCATTAAACAGTAATCACCATAAAAGAAGTGGAGTAAACTCTAATTGCATTATTCCGGAGGAGGTAGAAACCATAAGTTTTGATGGCTTAATAACAGGGGAGCAAATAGAACAATTAGATCTTTTAGTTATAGATGCTGAAGGCTACGATATTGAGATAATCAAATCGATAGATTTTAATAAAATTAAACCGAGAATTATCTTTTTTGAGCATAAATTTTTGGATAATGTAGTGAAAAGTGAAGATTTGAGTGATGTGATTAATAATTTAAACTTGAAAGGCTATTTAGTTTACATTGGAAGAAACGAAGTTCTCGCTTTCTTACCCTAGGAACAGTATGAGAAATAATAATTAGATCATCTTCGCTTACTGTTAATTTTTCGTTTAGTGAGTCTAATAATAGTTAGTACAATAAATTTAAATGAGTATTTCCTTTTTAGTAAATCTGATGTAAGCTGAATAATAGTATTCCGTAGTTTTTTAGGATAGTACAGATTAGCCCAACTGAAATCCCAAAGATGAATAGCAATTGTATTTTCAGTAATATAATCTTGGTAATCCTCGTCTTTGCGGTCTGCAGGTAAAGGGTAAAAAACATCAATAGGATACAGCTTTATTCTGTTTGGTTTGTCAATTTTTAGTCTTAGAAGCAGAGGAGTGAATATTTTTGGAATAATGGGTGGATTCAAGTAATCAAATTCAAGAGTATCATAATACTCTTTCATACCTATAATTGCCTCATGTTCAGGTACAGAACCAATTATACCAAAACTGATGGCGTCATCACTTTCCTTTCCTAAAAAGAGTGAATTGTTAATCATGTCTTCTCGAAATGGTTTGAGGAATAACATGTCCGTGTCCATATATATACCTCCATACTCAGACAGAATGCAAAACCTTATGTAATCACTAGCAAAAGCCCACATTTTTCGATCTATTGCTTGTTTAAAATAACGGTTATGAAATTTTGCAGTATTATCAATTGTCCATTTTTTTATCTTGTATTCTGGTAGATGCAGTTTCCAAGAATCTGTACATTTGAGGACTGAAGTTGGTAGCTCATGTGGTCCAAACCAGCAATAATGTATAACTTTAGGTATCATTTAAGTAATAAGTAAAAATTAGAGTATTGATTAGAAATTTTATCCCAATGGAATCCTGAACTTATTAGCTTATTATTTTCATAAATATTATTTAAAAAATTAATGTTTTTTAATTTTTTAAAATCTTCAATAAAGGAATCTTCACTTACAATTATGCAGTTTTCATCTTTCGAAAGTATTTCTGTAATAGCACCCACATCTTTTACAAATGGGATGATATTATGAGACAAAGATTCTAATAAGGCTAGGGGTAATATTTCGCTTTCAGAGAAGTTTATATAAACATTTGATTTTTTTAGTATTTTGTTATAATCCATAGAGGACAGGTGGCCAGCAAATATGATGTATGGGTTAAGCCAACTTTCATTTATATAAGTTTTAGTGAACTGTTCACATTCACCTAAAATGTAAAGTCTAAATCCAATATCCTGCAGTAATTCTACACTAGTAGATTCTAAAAGATATATGAACTTATTTAAACCCTTAATCGAATTAGACCCTCCTGGGAAAATTGCACGTATGGAGGATAAATCTCGATTAGGTATTTTATTAGGAATGTTTAAACCATTTCTTATGACTTCATATTTTAATTGCTTTGATGGCGATGTTAATTTTATAAGTCTCTTTAATGATCTTTCAGAAGGACTCGTTATGCCATCTAAGTTCTTAAGATTGTGGAGGAATGAAGAATAGTTTAAATCAATATTAAAATGATGCTTGATTTTAATATTATAAATCGCGTCATGATCCGTGTATACTAGCTTAGATTCCTTTTTCCATTTTAGCTCAAATATACTTAATGCAAACGGAGAATGGAGGTGAATTATGTCAAACTGATTTTTATTGAAAATAACTTTCAGCTTTTGTTTCAAGAAGTAGTCTTTATCAAGCCATCTCCGGATTATGAAACGCAAAAATCTTAAGAAATAAGACTTGTTGATTAAAGAAGAGTGAACTCCACTAAATGAAAATTTAGTGGAATAGAAATAGTTTCGAAGCTCATTATTTGCGATTACTGTAACATCATGTTGTAGAGATAATTTATACGCAATTTGCCTTACTACTTCTGAACATCCTCCTGTACCAGTGGATATATATATTAGGGCTATCTTTTTCACATTTTTTAAATTTTACAGTTATTTTCTTTACAACAGTAAGAATAATTAAGTTAAAATTGCAACTTATAATAGGTATTGAAGGACAACAAATTAAGTATATTAATCGTAACACCGAACCTCAATGGTGCAAGATTTTTAAAGGATTGTATTGAATCCATTCAAAGGCAGGATTATCCTGCAATAAAACATGTAGTAATCGATGGGGGTTCTACAGATGAGTCTCTAGAAATTTTAAAATGTTACTCAGTGGACTATGAGATTGTTCCAGAGCTTAATAACTATGAAGCTATCCATTATGGGTTTAAAAAGTATCCTTCTGATATTCAGGCATGGTTAAATGCCGATGATATTTATAGAGATGGAGCTTTGTATTCTGTTATGCAGGTTTTTAATACATCAAGTCACGTTTGGTGGCTAACAGGAATACCCTCTTTGACAGATTCGACAGGAAGAATAAAGCCAATAACATCTCTTCCTTGTCCATTATTTTCTAAATACTTCTATCTACAGAGAAGTCGTAAGTATATACAACAAGAATCAACGTTTTGGAGGAGCAAGCTTTATACTACGGTAAACGGCTTGTCTACAGACTACAAGTATGCCAACGATTATTTGTTATGGTTCAGTTTTTTTAAACATACTAAGCTCTACACCTTACCTCAAATTTTAGCTAGTTTTCGAGAACATGGTGAGGGTCAAATTTCAGTAAAAAACAGAGAGAAATACAAGGGTGAAGTCGAGGATATTATTGCTAAAAACAAAATAGTACTGAATCCAATAAAGATCTGGGTAATGAAAATTTTATTGTTTTTCGATTTTATTATACTGAATACTCCTAAAATAAGGGGAAAGTATATGAAGTCGAAATTTCGACAAAAATTCTTAGCTTTTGCCCCTTTAATTACATTCCAAAATTCAGATGTAAAAGTACTTTAATACGATGTTACTACCTCGCTAAATATATTTTCCCAAAGCCATTTTGAAAGAATTGATCACCTTCAGTATCTCTGTGAGCTATATTCTCGCCATCTATTATAGCAGTGACTTTATACAAGTAGACTCCATTTGCAAGTGGATCTCCATACTCATCGGTCCCGTCCCAAGTAAATTCTGATATATTATTGCCAATTCGTATTGATCCCAATTCATATTGTGATATTTCTCGGACAACTTTTCCTGTTATCGTTATAATCTGAATCTTCATATAGTCTGGGACCTTTGAACCTGTCAATGTATATACAAACTTCATCTGCGTGCTAAATGGATTGGGGTATGGATATATATTAGAAATGCTTGCTTCTCGGATTACTTTGAAATGAATTTGATATCCATCATTACTTGATAAATTGCCACTAGCGTCCCTAACTTTTGCCTTTAAAAAATAGTCTCCACTAGGAAGTTCGTTTGTATTATACGTAAGAGTTGCTTCTTCTTGCGGTTTAGACGCTGGAGTGAAGAGTACATTTGTCAATGAGGTATTTATAGTGTCCGTTTGACCATCAGGTTTAACTAAGGTAGCCCAAATAGTGGAAGGGTCACTAAGAGCTAAATGAGGATTATCGTCATTGGCGGTTATTAGGATAGAAGTATTTGGTGAAACTATGTCGTTATTTAAAATATGCTTGCCATCAAAAACTACATCTAATAGAGGATTCTTATTGTCTTTTGTAATTATGAAATTCTTACTGAAGTAGTTGTTCTCATAGGTGTGTTCATTTACTTGCTTATCTGAGTTTACTGATAGAAGTAATTGGTAGTCTCCACTAATGTTATTCGTTTCAATAGTATCTTTTATTAAAACACTACTATTTGCTTGAATAGAATCAAGTGCTGTCCATTTTAGAGTATCTGTTATTCCTGTATTATTATTTCTAAGCGAAAGTAAATAGTTACTAGAGTCAAAAGTATTGTCTCTTATGTTGGTGAAGTTTATTGAGAACTTGAGAGGGTCACCTTGTGCAAGAGTGTCACTAATAAATGTGTATTTATCATCAAAGTGAACAGTACCTTCAGAAACTTCTTTATAATTTATTTTCCAACGTTTTATATTGAAGGCAGTTCGTTTATCTAGATCTATTATGTCAATTTTAAACCGTAAGAATGGGAATGTGTTAGCATCTATATGACTGAGATTTATTGAGGTCTTATTAATGTGTACATTATCAATATTTTGCCAGTCATTGCCATTTTTACTACCTAATAGGGTGATATTAAAACTGTCCGTTGAGGTAATTGACGAACTATCCATATATATGGTTAGCTTCTCCCAACCGTTTGAAGGTCCAATAACCTTAGATGATATAGAACCACTGGTGACACGTGGAGTAAAAGAAGAAGAGACTGCAAGTAATTGTTCCCTAGGTGGAGTTACAGTGCTAGCATAGTCTCCAAGATATTCCGTGGCAGAGCCGGGTGAAGAGCCTTTTGTTCCGTAGATTCCAAAGGGTTCTCCATTTTTTACAGATTGAAGTTGCAGCATCCCAAATTTCTCAAGTTCATTCCACAAATCCGTAGACCAAAGTTCTGTCTTGCTAGTATAGGTGCTCATCATAACTATATGGTATCCGTGCGGCACTCTTCTTAGTAGACTTATCATTGAGTCTTGATTTGCTGCCACGTCAGTATTGTAATGGTATACTCCAGATTTATTGCCAACTACTGTGTATTTAGATACAGGAGGGGTCCACCAAGGGCTTGGAGATACAACATTGAACGTATTATTGTCTTCAGAATATCTCTCGTCTGTATCTGGATTGATTATCATAAAAACTGATCCTGTGAACGGCCACCAATTTAGCAAAGCGGGGTATCCATCTATTATAATCCAACGATTTGCGTATTTCCCGGCATCTTGGCCATATGTGCTTATTTGATATTCTGCAGAGTTAGTTCGCTGAAAGTCAAAATTTCCATTTGCACTATCTACATTAATGAATTTTTTGGTGGTATTGTAAAATTTCCATTTGTTCCCTTGTGTCCATCCGGGCAAATCATTCTTTAAGTATCCGAAAGTTCTATACGTCCAATCGGACTCTACTCCATTTTCTATGAAACGACAACGGATATAGTAGTCTTTATTTTCGAATGGTGGTATGGCGATTGTTTCCCTAATGAGAGTCTTTGAGGAATTTAAATTTTTAGAACCTACCGGGTTACCAAAATAGGGAAGACTATCCCATTCCAATAGTATATTTCTTGCTATTCCCGCATAACCAGGAATTTGAATTGTTAAATTGACGTTGGCGTCAGAGACGATAGCATCTTCTATTGGAAGCAATATAGATGGACTCTTTTGTTTGATAAGATGTTGTAGACTAAAAGTGTTGTTAGATTCTCCCAAAGGAAGCAATTCAGAGATGGAGTTAGCACTATCCAGGGTTATATTAAAATTTATAAAACCCTTGAGCTCTCTATTTGGTAAACGAATTGCGTAAGTTTCTTTATACGAAGGACCCGTAATAGTCAATTTCTTTGAAGCTAAAGTGCCGGATTGGCTATTGGATGCATTTATACTAATAGTCAGAAGTGCAGCATCACTTATTCCCAGATTCTTGATGTCTAATACGATTTCTATGGAGTCGGATGCCGCTATGTGTTCGTTTATCTTACCGCTAGAAACAAAATAATCAGGCTTCTCCGGAGTAAATATATCTAGTACAGGGTCTCCATGATATACCAATTGACGTGCTTCTAGTATAGATATTGGTTGGCTAGGAGATCCGTAATTTTCAGACGCTTTTTTCATGGCTTGTCCTATACCTTGACCATACGTGGTATTAAAGAGAGCTTTATGTATCTCAAGGGTGTGCACGAATAAAGGTTGTGTAAATCCATATGTAGAACTAGCTACCCATCCGAGTGCTCCATTATTAGGCTCAAAAAGGAATTTTTCGGCGAGTGAGAGATCTTCGTAAGTGTTGCCTAGTGCACATCCGTTAAATAGGAAGATGGGTGTTTTGCCGAAATTATTCAATTGATCTGGTTCACCTAAAGAGATTTCCGTGACTTGTGCTGCCCCATGTCCAAAATAGGAGAGCAAGCACGCTCCTTTATTCAGTTCTTCCTGTATTTGGCCTGTAAGACTAGTCTGAACAGGCACAGGTTCGCTTTTAGAAAACAAGACTCTGTATCCACCCAAACTGCGTTGTTTTATTACATTGTAGTAGCTATTTAGGTATCCTTTAAATGTTTCATTTTCATCCCCATTTCCGCCAGCGAGTTGGATTACTTTCTTTTGCCAATCTGCATTAGGCTGATATTCAAATGCTTTAAGCTTTTCTAAATAATTGTCTATTTGATCGTTGCTCCTAGCAGGTATACGGCCTATGCCGTAGTCTATATTAAGTCTGGTGCTATTTAGTGGAGATACGTATAAGTAATCGCTTGCGGGTAGTCCAATGGCTGGCACTAAATTATAAGCATTTTTACGAACATAATCTCTTCTTATTCTACTATACAGTTGACCTTTTCCTAATATTAGTATGCTCTTTAAATTAGGGAGAAGTTGGTCAAAAGTTTCAATAAAATTTCTGACTGCTAAAGGTGATTCAATTCCGTATCCATATCGTTCATATAAATCTTGAACATATACGATCTCAACAATGTGAGACCCTCCGTCTGTACTTTCTCGGTAGTATTTGTATTTCAGAGCACCTGCTGCTAATTTCTTGTTGGTGATGATCAGATAGTCTACGGAAATGTTTGGTGAGTAGGTTAACATTTCTACCTTTTCAATACTCAGAATTTGTTTTATCTCTGTTTCATCTTGTATTAAATACTCTATTTTTCCTGAGTTTGGCAGGTTAAAAAATATATGGTTGTCAGTTTGTTTGTCTGCTTTAATTCTTTTTTTGGATGATAAATCATAAACTAGGGGAGCAGACTTGATATCTGGGTAATTTGAAAAATCAAAAAAGCTGGAGGTGAAGTTCGAATTGACGTGAAGCTCTGAATTGTTCTCTAGATCAAACAGTCTAGGATAGGTGATTTTAAGACGACTTACATTGAAGCCACTCCCGCCAAATGTGATTTCTCCCATATATACTGCTGTGGTTGGGTTTAATTCGCTAACGGCTATGTCCGCAGAAATAGCTATGCGTTCATATCCTAGTGTTTTCTGTCGAGCAATTATGTTGGTACGTGAATTAACAGATAATCCAAACTCGTGGTTGTAATTATTTACAATTACACTAGTGTTGTGGTTTCCAGAATAAGCTATGGCTTCTATGGAAGCATTTGGGCCACTAGTATCTATTGCGGGCAAAGTTACATTAAATTGACCTTGAGAACTCCATACCCACTTGTGAAAACCCTCGCCACCAGTATACTCTGAGTACAGCTGACCTCCATCATTATTGAGAGGAATGCCTGCAAAATAATCACTCGTATATACCTGGGTAGTCGAGTGCATGAAGGATGTATTGGAGGTCTTCCCAGTATAATTATTGTCGTAGTATGCTGTGAATCTCTTAGAACTAGGCGAGGTAGACCATGTGAGATAGTATGAAGATGTATCCGTGAATATGCTGTAGTCTTTGTGAGGTTGATCTGATGCTGATTTGTATAATGCAGACTCTAAAGTACCGTCATTTTTCTGACCATAAAATTCAATGACATCTCCTTGATCAAAAGATCCATCTTGTCCGCCACTCACATATAGGTGCTGTTCCTCTCCATTGCGAAAAAGCTGAAAATTTCGAGGGTCTATTTTATCTAGTGCTATGCCTAATGCCGAGAGATTCGAAAATTCTATTTTATAGATACCCTCTTCACCTATTGGTATTTTGTAATATTCTTGTCCATCTACTATCCATTCATCTCCAGTCTGACAGTATGAAGAATTGGATAAGAAAATGAATATTGCGAGGAGTATTAGAGGGCTGGTAAATTTAGGCATGTCCTTTAGTATATTTGGATTGTTTACAAAACTAATAAATTTATAGTGTACCTAAGGCCTGACGGTTTTCAATTATTACACAGTTATGTATATTTTATCCGAAAACTTTTTCCTAATCTGGGAATCTTTAACTTCGCAAGACGATTGTATGAACAAAGTAGTAAAAAATGCAAATGAGGCTATAAAAGGAATATCGGATGGTATGACTCTTATGTTAGGAGGTTTTGGCCTCTGTGGTATTCCAGAAAATAGCATCAATGCCTTGGTAATATCTGGAGTGAAAAACCTAACCTGTATAAGCAACAATGCAGGTGTAGATGATTTCGGTATTGGATTGATGCTTCAGCGGAGCCAAGTAAAGAAGATGATCTCTAGTTATGTAGGAGAAAACGACGAATTTGAACGCCAGATGCTTTCTGGAGATTTGGAAGTAGATCTAATCCCACAAGGTTCTTTAGCTGAGAGATGTAGAGCAGGCGGAGCTGGGATTCCGGCTTTTTTCACACCTGCAGGATATGGTACAGAAGTAGCTAACGGAAAAGAAGTAAGATATTTCGATGGTAAACCTTATATACTAGAGTCAGCACTACAGGCTGATTATGCTTTAGTAAAGGCATGGAAAGGTGATCGTTACGGAAATATTATTTTTAAAGGAACTGCTCGTAACTTCAATCCTGTCATGGCTATGGCCGGAAAAATTACAGTTGTAGAAGTAGAAGAACTTGTAGAGCCTGGAGGGTTGGATCCTAATTTCATCCATATTCCTGGAGTATTCGTTCAGCGTATCTTTCAAGGCACAGGCTATGAAAAACGTATCGAACAACGAACAACTAGGCCAAAGGCGTAGTTGTAAATTTCAAATCATAGGCGAGCTTAAGCCAAATCGTAATTGCTCTCAATAATCGTAAAATCGTACACTCGAATGTTAGATAGAAATCAAATCGCTCAACGAATCGCACAGGAACTACAAAACGGGTGGTATGTCAATCTCGGAATCGGTATTCCTACGCTAGTCGCTAATTATATCCCAGAAGGAATTGATGTAGAGTTTCAATCGGAGAATGGACTATTAGGAATGGGCCCATTTCCATTTGAGGGAGAGGAAGATGCAGATCTTATCAATGCTGGCAAGCAGACTGTGACTATGATGAAAGGTGGAAGTATATTCGATTCGAGTATGAGTTTTGCGATGATCAGAGGACAGCATGTTCAGCTTACTGTCCTTGGTGCTATGGAAGTGTCAGATAGTGGTGATATCGCCAACTGGAAGATTCCAGGTAAGATGGTGAAAGGTATGGGTGGTGCTATGGATTTAGTAGCATCAGCTGATAATATCATAGTGGCTATGAGTCACACAAACCGTAAAGGTCAATCTAAGTTATTGCGTCAGTGCTCATTACCGCTTACAGGTGTGAAGTGTGTCAAGAAAGTCGTTACCAATATGGCGGTATTAGATATTACTCCTAATGGATTCGAGCTACTAGAACGAGCACCTGGCGTCTCATTAGAAGAGATACAAGCAGCTACAGAAGGAAGGCTGATTATTGATGGAGATGTTCCAGAGATGAAGCTGTGAAAGTAAACGCTAAACAAAACGATCGTGATGGTTACAAAGTTATTTATCTAGTAAGGTGAGCTTTATCATAAACGTTCACTGAGAAATCAATCATTACTCATCAATAAATAAAGCCCAACTTTCTATAGTTAGAACATGGTTGTTCTGTGCTAGATTTATGGGATGAGCCAAGATTAGGATGGGATTTTGAAACTTTTGAAATTTCTTGTTTAGTTCATTGCTCTAATTGTTGTACTTTGACTACTTCCATGGTTATGCACAAACACAAAATAGTTGAACTGTAGCGTAATTAGATCAGTATAAGCTGTCCCTCTTATTAAATCTGGCATTTGAGCCATTATTTGCATTGTCGGTACATGACCATCTACTAAGAATTAATGTTTGTCTATAATCAAAATTTATGTTGCTTACATCTTTAAGTTTAGACTTGATTTTGGCTAACTGATCTTCAGTGGTCATATGTGAAATCTTTACTTCTTTATAGTCTGCAAAAAAAATTAAAAAGGTAGGTAGATTTTTGGGTTGGCAGCTTGCCAATAAAAAGGTAAGAATGCTCAGTGAAAGTATATGTTTCATATCCTTTAATTATTTCGTAAGCAATATATTGGTTCTATTGTAAGATTATTGGTATGTAAAGAATACATAGACTATATAATTAACCTCACCTTAACAGACATACTCTAGCTCATTTTCGTTTAGTCTTGAAAGGTAAGTGATTGATAGACAGAACATAAGATTCGTTAATTATCACAACCATTATTCATAAAAATGTTGTAATTTTGCAGGCTTGATGGGAATAAGGGCTAATCCATTGATCATCAATAAGATATAAAAGGATGAATAGAGTTTTAATCATTTTAGTTTTTGCTGTGATACTTATGACTTCTTGTAAGTCTAAGTTTGAGACGGTTCGAACTAGTCAAAATCCTGAATTAGTTTATAATTCTGGTTTAGACTACTACAATCAAGGAGATTGGTACAGAGCTCAATCATTATTTGAGATTGTTCTACCATTATATAGAGGCAAGGAGCAAGCTGAAGAGTTGTATTACAAGTATGCTTACACTCATTACAATGTTGATCAGTTCATCTTGGCAGCACACTATTTTGATCAATTTTCTAAGACATTTTATAATAGTGATAAGAAAGAGGAAGCAAGGTTTATGTCTGCATTTTCAAATTACAGACTCTCGCCTAATTATAAACTAGACCAGACATATACTCTCAAGGCTATAGAAGCCTTCCAAGATTTTACTAATACCTTTCCTCGAAGTGATAGAGTGCAAATGTGCAATGATCTCATCGATGAGATGAGAGAAAAACTAGAAGACAAAGCCTACTATGGCTCTAAGTTATATTATACTACTGGCTATTATGAGTCAGCATTATCAGCTTTTGGCAACATGCTAAAAGACTTTCCAGGGTCTGAAAATGCACAGGAAGTGCGCTTTTTAATGGTGAAGTCAGCCTACATTCAAGCGGATAACAGTATTTATGATAAAAAAGAAGACCGTTTTCTCGAAACTGCTAAGCTCTATAATGAGTATAAACGAAAGTACGAGACATCTAAATACGATGAAGAACTCTATGAGATCTTCAAAGAAACTACTAAACAGTTACAAAAATTTAAAGTATGAGTGATATCAAATCAAGAGTACAAGGGCTTAATCCCAACATCAGAGCTAGAGACGTTAAAGGTTTAGCTGCGACTACAGGTAATATATATGAAACTCTACAGATTGTATCTGAAAGAGCTAGAAGTATAGCAATAGACGTAAAAGAGGAGCTTCACGCTAAGCTTGAGGAGTTCGCTGTGCATTCTGATACTATCGAGGAGATCCATGAAAATAAGGAGCAAATCGAAATCTCAAAGTTCTATGAAAGAATGCCAAATCCTGTAGTGATTGCTACAGAAGAGTACTTAGATGGTAAAATTGAGCACAGGTATAAAGATGCTCAAGTGGTAAAGGAAGACACTTTATAAATACTGACATTAGCGTATACACAGCATAGTCAAAGATTGCAGTGCTATGTAAATTGATCGATTATGTCCAAATTTTATATTATAATTAACATGCTAATCCTACCCTTTACTACAAGGGTGGGATTTTGCATTTATGAATACCACTGATATGTTGCAGGACCTAAAGGGCAAAAAAGTACTACTAGCTATCACAGGGAGTATAGCAGCCTACAAGTCTGCGGCACTGTGCAGATCTCTGGTTAAATTAGGTGCAGATGTTAAGGTAATCATGACGCCATCGGCCACTAAATTTATCAGTGCCTTGACGATGGCAACACTCTCCAAGCATGATGTTCATACTGAGGTGGTGAGCAATGAAAGCTGGAATAATCATGTAAAATTAGGACTATGGGCAGATATTATGCTCGTGGCTCCGTGTACAGCTACTACATTGGCTAAGATGGCCAACGGTATTGCTGATAATATGGTTGTAGCTTGTTACTTGTCTGCTAAGTGCCCCGTGTGGGTCGCTCCTGCGATGGATTTGGATATGTGGTTGCATGGTTCCACCAAGCACAATCTCAAATTGCTGCAATCATTTGGTAATCATATTATTCCTGTGGGATATGGAGAATTAGCGAGCGGACTTGTTGGCGATGGCCGTATGGCTGAGTCAGAAGATATAGTAGAATCTTTGAGCGGTCTATTTCAAAAAAAAAATGATTTAGGGAATCGTAAAGTAATCATTACAGCCGGTCCTACTCAAGAAGATCTTGATCCTGTAAGATTTATTAGTAATCGCAGCAGTGGTAAGATGGGTATAGCTATAGCTGAGGAGTGTGCTGATCGTGGTGCAGAAGTGGTATTAGTATTAGGTCCAACATCACAACGAAG
>DNBZ01000212.1 GCA_003484585.1 Bacteroidota bacterium
AGCTTTTTACTATGATAAAAAGACGAATACTGACGAAACTATAAGCGATGTAATAGCAGAGCTGCAAGAGAGAGAGTTTTTGAAAGACGGTGATGTGGTTATAAATACTGCTGCTATGCCTGTAATAGAGAATAGAAAAACGAACGCCATAAAAATAAGTACTGTAGGTGAGTGAAATAATAAATAAGGTAGCCCAAAGTGGAATAATAACGCTTGACTTGGAAGATTTGGTCCCAGAGCGGACAGAGTCTCACATTGATATTTTTAGTCAATTATTTCAAGGTCTTATTTTACGTGAAAAAGATTTTAGAGCTTGGGTAAAAGAGCATGATTGGAGTTTATACACTGATCATAATGTGGCCTTGTTTTGCAGTAGTGATGCAGTTATTCCTACTTGGGCTTATATGCTAGTATCCTCTGCTCTAGAGCCATATACTAAGCAAGTGTATTTTACTAATCCAGAAAACTTATCTACTCTAGTGGCTGAGCGTGCACTTGCAGCTATTAATGAAGAAGACTATACAGATAAGCGAGTGGTGATAAAAGGATGTGGAAAGAGAGCCATTAGTAATCACGCGTATGTGTTACTAACTAATAAACTTGTTCGCACTGCCAAAACAGTCATGTTTGGTGAGCCGTGTAGTACTGTTCCGGTATATAAACAGCGTAAATAAGAAAGGTCCATCGTTTTTCAACAATGGACCTTAGTAGTTTTTCGGTTATCTAAAAGATTATTATTTCTCTCCTATTGCTTCTAAAGCATCGTAGTCCATGTTTCTCACGCCATTTGTGTATTGAGAAACGAAGGCGTCATTAATTCCTAAAGCCTTTATGTCATTTCTAAACTGTAAGGCATCCATTACGTTTTCGAAGTGTCCGATTACATATCTCTTTGCCCCATCTATTTCCTCTGCTTTTATAGTTTTTAACTTATCGTTAAAAGAAACTAAGTCCAAATATTGATAATATCCCATCTGCACCTGATATACGGTACCAGCAGGCAGCGTCGTAGTTGGCATAGATTTTTTTAGGCTAGCATATTGGGCCTCTAGAGCAACTAACTTGTCAGCAAGGACTTGTTTCTCGGCATTATCCGTCGCTAGTTTTGCTTTAAGGTCTGTCACCTCATCAGACAATGCTTTTATCTCTTTTTTATGGCTGTTTTGCATACTCACCCACTTTTCTGGGTCCTTTTTGTATGTTTTTATTTCCTTTTTTAATGCTTTCTTTTCTTTTTTAGAAAGTGACTGAGCTTCTGCTGCTGTGAAGCTTATGACAAATAACAATGTCAATAATGCTAGGGCTATTTTTTTCATTTATTTTGAAGTATTATGAATGGCAAAGCTATAAAATTAGATTGGAGTATTTGACATTAAGGTTTGTGAATAACTACCTTTGCATACTTTATAATACACATCATGGAATATAGAATCGAGAGAGATAGTATAGGCGAAGTAAAGGTGCCAGCAGATAAGTATTGGGCAGCACAAACTCAACGCTCATTAGAAAATTTTAAAATTGGCAATCAAAAAATGCCAATAGAAATCATCAAGGCTTTTGGTGTACTTAAGAAATGTGCAGCCATGACTAATGCTGAACTAGGAGTGCTCTCTCAAGAAAAAGCAGACCTTATTTCTGATGTTTGTGATGAGATAATAGATGGTAAGCTGGACAACCAGTTTCCACTTGTTGTTTGGCAAACAGGCTCTGGGACCCAGAGCAATATGAATGTGAATGAGGTAATAGCCAATAGAGGTCACGTACTACAAGGCGGTAAATTATCAGATGAAAAAAAGGTGCTTCATCCAAACGACGATGTAAATAAGTCCCAGAGTAGCAACGATACTTTCCCTACGGCTATGAGTATAGCGGTATACAAGCAGATGATAGATTTTGCTATACCAGGCTTACAAGTGTTGAAAGATACTTTCAAGAAAAAAGCACGTGAGTTTAAGGATATCGTAAAAATAGGACGTACGCATTTTATGGATGCTACGCCGCTCACTTTAGGTCAAGAGTTTTCTGGATACAGAAGACAACTAGAAATGAGTATTCTCGCTATAGAGAATGCTATGATAGGTGCACAGGAAATAGCTCTGGGTGGCACAGCAGTGGGTACTGGGCTGAATACCCCAAAAGGGTATGATGTGATGGTAGCTGATAAAATTTCAAGAGAAATGGCAATGCCTTTCCGTACTGCGGAAAATAAATTTGAAGCACTAGCAGCACACGATGCTATGGTAGAGCTACACGGAGCACTCAAACGTGCAGCAGTAAGTTGTATGAAAATAGGAAACGACATCCGAATGCTTAGTTCAGGACCTAGAAGTGGCATAGGAGAGATCACTATCCCAAGTAATGAGCCAGGTTCATCTATAATGCCAGGAAAAGTAAACCCTACACAGTGCGAGGCACTTACTATGGTGTGTGCTCAGGTAATGGGTAATGATGTAGCGGTAACTATAGGTGGTAGCAATGGTCATTTCGAATTGAATGTATATAAACCACTAATAGCAGCTAATCTCTTGCAATCAGCGAGAATACTGGGTCAAGCTTGTCTTTCATTCAATGATAACTGCGTGGTAGGCGTAGAGCCAAATCTTGCAGAGATAAAAAATAAACTAGATAACTCACTAATGCTAGTGACTGCTCTTAATACACACATAGGCTACGACAAAGCGGCCAAAATAGCAAAGAAGGCATATGCAGATAACTCTACGCTAAAAGCAGCAGGAGTGGAGCTAAGATACCTTACTGCAGAAGAATTTGATAAGTGGGTAATTCCAGCAGATATGTGTGGCGATATAGAACTTGGATTTTAATCCATGAGTACTAAGCTAAAGCCATTTAGGCTAAAAATACTCGGCAAATACACCGACAAAAAAGATCTTAAGATACTAGACGTAGGCTCGGGTAGTCACTCGAGTACTATTACCAAAAAGTGGCTGCCAAACTGCCACTACACTGGTGTAGACAGAGATGTGAGTTATGACAATACAGAAGAAGACGTTCAGAATATGGACGAGTTTTTTCAGCTAGACCTCACTGAGCTAGACTATAGCAAGATTCCTGACGATACATATGATATCATCATTATGAGTCACGTTATAGAACATTTGTACAATGGAGACAAAGTGCTTCCATTGCTCTTGAAAAAACTAAAAAAAGGAGGACTATTCTATATTGAGTTCCCGTGTGAGGCAAGTGCAAGTTTCCCAAGCAAGAAAGAGACGCTAAACTTCTTCGATGATGATACCCATGTGCGAATCTGGTCTATCAAAGAAGTGGCCAATATCTTTATGAGTGAAGGCTTCAATGTAAAAATGGCTGGGAAAAACCGCAGCTGGATAAACATTGCACTAATGCCTATCAAAATACCACTTCAACTCATCACCAAAGGCTACGTGCGTGGAGGAGTGTATTGGGATTGGTATGGCTTTGCAGATTATTTGGTGGCGGAGAAGCGGTAGATTTTAACAATCCCAACGGGATTGTATATCAATAGATTTTATCCATCCACGAATATTTGACCCCGAAGGGGTCGCACTATTGTGTGCTTTTTTTGGTTAGTGATATTTGAACCCGTTGGGTTCTTTTTCGTATGACTGTCAAGATACCCTTACAACTTCTCATTTAAGGCAACGTGCCAGGTGGTGTATATTGGGATTATTACGGTTTCGCTGATTATTTGATAGCAGAGAAAAGATAGGTTATTCCCTCTTTTCTAGTAATCCCTAAAAGAGAAATTAGCAATTTTATTCTCCTCTATCCTGTCTGAAAAGGTTACAACTAAAACTGATCTGCCAGTAGTATCCGCATTTTTCATAATATAAAATGGAAATTCATATGATTTGAATGAAATCTTCTTCCCCTTATAATTGTTTAAGCCGACTTCGAGTTTCACAGACTCTTTACTTGGTAACTCTTTATCCGCAATAAAGTCTGCAATAGTTACCATGAAATCTAAACTTTCAAATCCTTCTGAAGGCAGAAATTCTTTTACAGCATAGTTTTCTAGCATTACATAATCCTTATTCTTCAAAGCTGTGATAGCCTTTATTGCTATGACATAATGTACGTCTGAAAATGTTTTGTCTTTATCTGATAGCGTTGGTGTAGTTAACTCAAGCTGCTTCGCATCAATGTCATTGACCTCCTTGGCCTCATTAGATGATTGACTGCACGATGAAGCTAAGAGTGAGAGTATGACTAAATGAAAATAGTATCTTATTATCATCCTAACTCAACCCAGTAATCACACCGTTATTATCGATGTCCATTCCTTCACTGGCCGGTACGGCAGGAAGTCCAGGCATACGCATCATATTACCAAGAATAGGAATCAAGAATCCTGCTCCAGCGGCTATTTCAAACTCACGTACAGTGATGCGGAAGCCTGTAGGTCTGCCGAGAAGTTTATCATTATCTGAGAATGATTTTTGTGTCTTGGCCATACAAATAGGCAAGTGGTCCAGTCCTAGCTTAGCGATAGTTCTAAGACCCGCTTCCGCTTTGGCAGCATAGTCTACACCATCTGCTCCGTATATCTCTTTAGCTATGGTTTCTATTTTGTCTTTCACAGGAGCATCCCAGTCGTATAGTTTTTGGAAGTTGCTCTTGCCGCTTTCTATTTCTGCTACTACTGCTTTGGCTAGGTCTGCGGTTCCATTTCCCCCTTCTGCCCATCCTTTGCTTAGCACAGCTTTTACACCTAGGCTGGCACATTTCTCTATCAACCAATCTATTTCTTCTTGGCTATCGGTATAGAAATTATTGATGGCTACAACTCTTTGTAAGCCAAACTTGCCCATATTCTCTATGTGCTTTTCTAAGTTTACAAATCCTTTTTTTACTCTCTCTAAGCTAGCATCATTGTATTCATCTGGTGGCGAGCCGCCGTGATGGCGAAGAGCCCTTATAGTAGCTACTATCACTACTGCTTTAGGTTTTAGTCCTCCGTATCCACATTTTATATCTAAGAATTTCTCAGCACCTAAGTCAGCACCAAAACCTGCTTCTGTTACTACGTAGTCGGATAGACTCATACCCATTTTAGTAGCTATGATGGTGTTAGTTCCTTGAGCAATATTAGCAAATGGCCCACCGTGAATGATAGCAGGGTTATGCTCTAGTGTTTGCACTAGGTTGGGTTTGATGGCATCTTTCAGAAGCAATGTCATTGCTTTTTCGGCATTCAGATCACGAGCGTATATTGGCTTTCTATCCATTGTATATCCTATGAAGATGCTGCCTAGTTTCTCCTTCAAATCGTCTATATCTTTTGCCATACAAAGTATCGCCATTACCTCACTAGCTGCAGTGATATTAAATCCATCTTGACGAGGAATACCATTTCCTGTGCCACCTAGACCGATAGTTATATCACGCAGAGCACGGTCATTCATATCTATCACACGTTTCCAGATGATGGTACGTGGGTCTATGCCTAGGCTACGCGTTTTACTTTGAATATTATTATCAATTAAAGCACTTAGTAGGTTGTTTGCTTTTTCTATAGCCGCAAAATCTCCAGTAAAGTGAAGATTGATATCTTCCATAGGCACTACCTGAGAGTGACCGCCGCCAGCTGCCCCACCTTTTATCCCGAAAACAGGACCTAGTGATGGCTCACGAAGTACTACTACAGATTTCTTGCCTATTTTGTTTAGACCTTCGTTTAGCCCTATAGATACAGTTGTTTTTCCCTCGCCTGCAGGAGTAGGAGTAAGTGCAGTTACCAGTATTAAATTGCTCTGTGCTATTTTATCTTCATTGATTAGGTCTAGAGGCAATTTGGCTTTGTATTTACCGTATTGTTCCAAGTCATTTTGGTCAATATTTAACTTGGCAGCTATCTCATTAATGTGCTGCATTTGTACTTTTTGAGCTATATCTAAATCAGTCATGGTGTTTTATTCGTAGAGCGAATATACAATTAGCTTTTGCTCTCCAATGTTTATACCCATTCTAAATGTTTAACTTTGGAATCTTGTGTAAACATATTCTAACAGCATTTTTCGCTTTGAGTGTAATATGCTGTTCCTCTACTACGGATGTAAATCCAATTATAATTAAGGAAATGAGTAGAACAGCCAAAACGCATCTAGCCCTTGGAGACAGTTACACCATAGGTACTTCAGTAGCCTATTCAGAAAACTACCCCAATCAACTAGCAGAAAGCATACTGGCTAAAACGGGGGATTCGTTGGCGGTTAAGATTATAGCTCAAAACGGATGGCGTACAGACGACCTGCAACGTGGAATAGAACGATCTGACTTAG
Source organism: Bacteroidota bacterium (assembly GCA_003484585.1). GTDB lineage: Bacteria > Bacteroidota > Bacteroidia > NS11-12g > UBA9320 > UBA9320. Next base: position 6,282 of record DNBZ01000212.1, read on the forward strand.
ATGAAAAGTATGACTTAGTGTCGTTGCTCATTGGAGTCAATAATCAGTATCAAAGTCTACCTTTAGTAGATTTCAAAAAAGACTTTAGAAGTTTGCTAGATAGTGCTGTAAAGTACTCAGGAGGAGATAAATCAAACATTTTTATAGTGTCCATACCCAACTATGGTTATACGCCTTTTGGGGCAGAAAAGAAGGAAGAAACCACAAAAGACTTGACATTATTCAATTCTAAGAGCAAGACCATCTGCGAAGAATACGGAATAGACTTTTATAATATCACAGA
>DNBZ01000311.1 GCA_003484585.1 Bacteroidota bacterium
GCTATTCCATTATTCACATCATAGAGAAGCATATTTTTTAAGCGAGCATCTGCTTCATCAGTACCGTCTAGCAGCATCCCAAATCCGCCATTCATTACCTCGCCCCATCCTACTCCACCGCCGTTGTGTATGCTTACCCACGTAGCTCCACGGAAACTATCGCCTATCACATTGTGTATGGCCATATCAGCGGTAAACTTACTCCCGTCATAGATGTTACTCGTCTCTCTATATGGAGAATCTGTACCGCTCACATCGTGGTGATCTCTACCTAGTATTATCCCTTGGCTTATTTCACCAGCGGCTACAGCTTTATTAAATGCCTCGGCTATCTTTATTCGCCCTTCACTATCTGCATACAGTATACGAGCTTGTGAGCCTACCACCATTTGATTCTCTCCAGCTTCTTCTATCCACTTGATATTATCTGCCATCTGCTGCTGTATTTCCTTAGGAGCGGTGATCTGTATTTCTCTAAGTACGCGTGCAGTTATCTCATCTGTCTTCTTTAGATCTGCAGGATCTCCACTAGCACACACCCACCTGAATGGACCAAAACCATAATCAAAACACATAGGTCCGAGTATATCCTGTACGTAGCTAGGGTATTTAAAGTCAATACCGTTCTCTGCCATAATATCAGCTCCTGCTCTACTACTCTCTAGTAGAAATGCATTCCCATAATCAAAAAAGTACGTACCCTTAGCTGTATTTCTATCTACTGCTGCAGCATGTCTTCTTAACGAAGTGTAGACTTCCTCTTTGAACTTTTCTGGCTCATTGGCCATCATCTCATTACTTTCCTCAAAACCCAGTCCAGCTGGATAGTATCCGCCTGCAAATGGATTATGCAGTGACGTCTGATCACTGCCTACGTGTATGAATATATCTTCATCTGCGAAGCGTTCCCATACATCTATCACATTACCTACATACGCTATAGAAACAACTTCTTTATCCGCTTTAGCCTTTTTTATACGCGTCACTAAATCATCCGTATTATCTACTAACTCATCTACCCAACCTTGGCTGTGGCGTTTATGAGCTGCTGCAGCATTTACCTCTGCACATATAGTAATGCAGCCTGCTATGTTTCCAGCCTTGGGTTGAGCTCCACTCATACCTCCTAGACCTGCTGTGAGAAATATTTTGCCTGCCGGAGTGTCGCCTTCTTCTAGCTTCATTCTGAATGCATTCATTACTGTAATAGTAGTACCATGTACTATTCCTTGCGGACCGATGTACATAAAACTACCTGCAGTCATCTGTCCGTACTGTGTTACGCCTAGTGCATTATATTTCTCCCAATCATCTGGCTTGCTGTAATTAGGTATCATCATGCCATTGGTCACTACTACTCGTGGAGCTTCTTTACCGCTAGGGAATAACCCCATCGGGTGACCACTATACATGTGCAGCGTTTGCTCATCGGTCATCTCACTTAGGTACTTCATCGTAAGCAGGTACTGAGCCCAGTTTTGAAAAACTGCACCATTTCCACCGTAGGTAATTAACTCATCTGGATGCTGTGCTACTGCTGGATCTAGGTTATTCTGAATCATCAGCATAATACTTGCAGCTTGCTCACACTTGGCAGGATACTCACTTATAGGACGAGCATACATTTTATAGCTAGGCATAAAACGGTACATATAGATTCTACCGAACTCTTTTAGCTCTGCGGCAAATTCTGTGGCAAGTTCTGCGTGCCATTCCTGTGGGAAATAACGTAGTGCATTGCGTATAGCCAATACCTTCTCTTCCTTACTTAGAATATCTTTACGTTTTGGTGCGTGTGTATTTTCAGAGCTATTGGCACTGTGACCACTTCCCCAAGCTACTGGTAATTCGTTGGGTATTCCTTGAGTGATGAGTTGTTTAAAATCTGGCACGGCTTGATTCATTGTTTTTACAAAGGTGTATTAGGAAAAGAGATATACAAAAGGATTGTTCATTTCTCGGTACAAAATTGTCAAAGGCAATTTCACTTCTGCTAAGGTCAAATAAATTAATCGACAACTAAAAGCTCTCTAAAAACATGGTCCCCATTAAACTTCTTTCACCATCTTTGCAGCTCAATGAAAAACATTTTGGCACTTGGCTTTGCTTTTATTTCATTGTCCTCTTTAGGACAAATCACCTTTAAACCAGAAACCGCCAAAAAAGGTGAATTCTACGCACACTGGGGCTGGAACAGAGAGTGGTACAATAAGTCCGATATTCACTTCACTGGAGACGATTACGACTTTTATTTACGCGATGTAGTGGCAAAGGACAAGCCAGCTGAGTTTGATGTGGGCACGTACTTTAGTCCTAAGAATGTTACTATTCCACAATATAATTTCAGGATAGGCTACTACTTCAAAAACAACTATCACCTCTCACTAGGCATAGACCATATGAAGTATGTGGTACAAAAGGGGCAATCGGTTAAAATAGATGGCAACATAAATGAACCTAATAACCGATTCAATGGCACATATGCCAATGACGATGAAATAGTTATAAATCCGGGTTTCTTAGAAATGGAACATACCGACGGGCTCAATTATAGCAATGTAGAGCTAGGACGATTTGATAATATATTACAATATAAAAAAGTAACTCTTGCCATGACAGAAGCGGTAGGCGTAGGTGTAATGTATCCTAAGTCTGATGTGCACCTTTTTGACAAAGAACGCCATGATGAATTTCACGTAGCGGGTTTTGGTGCAAACGCACAAGTAGGACTAAACATAAAATTTTGGAATCACGTCTATATCCAATCAGAGTTTAGAGGAGGTTATGTAAATATGCCAGACATACGTACGACCTACGACAAAGCAGATAATGCTAAACAGCAGTTTTACTACGCTCAGTTCAATATTTTAGTGGGGGCTTTTTGGCATTTGAATAAGGGCTAATCCGTACCTTCTAAGCTAAATAAATCTTCCATCGACTTTTCGAAAACCCGAGCTATTTTTAAAGATAGTACTGTAGACGGAACGTATTTACCACTTTCTATAGCATTAATAGTTTGCCTACTTACTCCTATTTTTTCTGCTAAATCTTGCTGAGTATATCCGGCAATAGCTCGATGTATTTTAACGTTATTTTTCACTTGATAAAACTCCGTTTTTATAAAGTAAATAATAGAATCTAAGGATAAAAATAACTAAAACGGTATACGTATTATAGAATACAACACCTAAGAAAGGTACCCCGTATACACCTAAAAAAGCTATCATCAGAAGTACAAAATGAACCAATATGGACCACATAAGTGCGTTCATTCTGAGACTCTGTATAAATTCATCTTCGGCTCTCTCTTTAGAAAACATAATCAATAATCCACCGCCAATAAATAAACATGAGAAGAGGGTGTAACTAATATCCTCTTGATGCACAGTAAACCAACTCCCCTCTTCTAATCCTGTAGCACTAACAATACTCAAAACATTAAAAGTAAAAATCTCAGAATCTATATCAAGAACTGAATCAGCAATACGAAATAAAATAGCTACAATTAACAAAACCCAACCCACTTTTTTAAATCGATTGGATAACAGTGGAACTTTGTTCATATTTCAAAAGTAAAGTAAACTTTACATTTTGACAAGTTTATTTTACATAACCCTATTGATTGTTCGTTCCTCTTATTTCCATTTCCCTTTATCGACTAAAAATAAACCCAAGCGTTTAGGTACTAACTTTGTCGGCCAATGAGCATCATTCAGATACAAAAAGTTTCTAAGTTTTACGCTGACCATACTGCTTTAGACAAAGTTTCTTTTGACGTTCCTAAGGAATGCATATTCGGGCTGCTAGGCCCAAATGGTGCAGGTAAGACTTCCCTTATCCGTATTATCAATCAAATAACTGCTCCAGATGAAGGGCAAATCCTCTTTAACGGCAATCCCCTTACTAAGGACCATATCAAGCAAATAGGCTACCTACCAGAAGAGCGTGGGCTATATAAGAAAATGACCGTCTACGATCAGCTCATCTACTTTGCTAGACTTAGAGGTATGGACACCTCCGCCGCTAAAAAAACCATCAATGAATGGCTAGAAAAATTTGAAGCTACCACCTGGAAGAAGAAGAAAATAGAAGAACTGAGCAAAGGGATGCAGCAGAAAATACAGTTCATAGTAACTGTAATGCATAATCCTAGTTTTATCATTTTGGATGAACCATTCACTGGTTTTGACCCCAAGAATACCCAACTGATAAAAGATGAGATAGAAAACCTACGTAATCAAGGTGCTAGCATAATGCTAAGCACACACCGCATGGAAAATGTAGAGGCCATTTGTGATAATGTAGTGCTGCTTAATAAGGCAAACGTAGTAGCCCAAGGCACAGTAATGGACGTGCGAAACAGCCTAAAAGACAATACCTACTCATTAACCTATAGAGGAGATGTAGACGCCACTCAATTTATGGGTATTGATATAAAAGAGAATATGCAAAAAGACGGAAGCACAACCCTTTTATTTACCTACAACGACAAGCCAGACATTCAATTATTGAATAATCCATTGATTCAAATAAGTGAGTACAGAGAAGTGATACCAAGTATGCAGGAAGTATTTTTAACCTTAACAGACAGTAGCCATGAATAACATAGGAATCATCACTGGAAGAGAATATTTTTCTCGAGTAAAAAAGAAGAGTTTCATCCTTATGACTCTGCTTACTCCACTGCTTATCACTGCTTTTTATGGTATCATAATCTGGGTAAGTGTAGGTCAAAGTAGCACCACAGAAAACCAAAATATAGTGGTAGTAGACCGCTCAGGAGTTTTCATAAATGACCTAGTAGCACCAGAAAAAATAGTGTTCATAGCTCAAGAAAACTATACTGTAGACCAACTGATAACCGCAGACTCTATAGACGCACTAGTAAGCATACCCCAAGACTATACTGCAGATCAACCGCTGGCACTTAAATACGAAAGCATGACTAGCCTAAGCGTAAATAATAGCAGCAGAATAGAGCGGGCATTTACAGATGTAGTGCGAAATAAAAAACTGACCAAACTAGGTGTAGATAAAGCAGCTATAGACAGCCTGCAAACCACTGTAGTGCTTCAGCAGTTCAAAGTAAAAGAAGACGGCAGCACTAAGAGCAGTAACATCGCTATCAATACAGGATTAGGAATGGCACTCGCCTTTATGATCTACTTTTTCATTTTCCTATACGGAGTACAGGTAATGAAAGGTGTAATAGAAGAAAAGACCAATCGCATAGTAGAACTCATAGTAAGTACAGTGAAACCCTTTCAACTAATGATGGGTAAGGTGCTGGGCATAGCCCTAGTGGGACTCACTCAGCTCACCATCTGGATAGTACTCACGGGAATACTTATGGCCGTGGTAGGCGTTATAGTAGGTCTAAACATGGGCGACATGAAAGAACTACAAAACGTATCGAACAATCCTGCAATGGCAAACGTGGATATGAATCAACTACAATTTGTATCTGACTTTTTAGCACTTCCTCTAGCTAAGATATTTGGTGTATTTCTGTTCTTCTTTATGGGAGGGTACCTCTTTTATGGAGCACTATTCGCAGCTATAGGAAGTGCCGTAGATAGCGAGACAGACACACAGCAGTTTATGCTACCTATCACTATGCCGCTTATATTTTCTATCGCCATATCATTTTCCATAGTAGTAGGAGATCCCAATGGCACACTTGCTACTTGGATGAGCATTATACCGCTCACCTCACCAGTCACTATGATGGTACGCCTACCCTTTATGGACGAAAGTCATAACTGGCAGATTTACTTATCTATAATGGTAATGCTGCTCTCCATTTTCGGGGCTATAGCTGTAGCTGGCAAGATATACCGTACAGGAATATTGATGTATGGCAAAAAAGTAAGCTACAAAGAACTAGCCAAATGGCTGTTTTATAAAAATTAAGTACCTTAGCAGCTAAGATGAGAAATATACTTTTAATACTCCTAGTTTATTCTATTTCGAGCTTTGCCCAGGTAGATAGTTTCCCCTATTTTAGTAATCATACTAACGATATTACAAATATTATTTTCAGCCCAGATGACAAGTACATTCTTACCTCGAGTTGGGACGAAACTATAGTAATACATAGAAATGACTCTACTTGTGACACCGTACAGGTGCTTCGCGATTTCAAAGGAGCAGTAAACACAATGGCATTTAGCAGAGATGGTTATAAACTGATAGCTGGTGGCCAAGATGGCATTTTAAATATGTACACCTTTAGCGATTCTTTCTTTATACTAGCTAATATAGACGCTCAACTCCTTCTAAACAATGCACAGATAGAGAAGCTTATTTATGGTCCTGGAATGCGTATTATCTTTAGTGCAGGATCAGATGGTCGCTTTATTATCTATGATTTAGTAAAAGAAAAGCCAATGATTTTGAAAGGTAATAGGCCAATATGTGCTGCTGCAGTAGCCATAGATAGAATGAGCTATTTCATAGCAAACGATGGCAGTCCACTTATTCAACAGTTTGATATCTTTGGTAAACTACTGAACACTTTCGAAGGTCATAGCAATGATATCACCGATCTATTGGTAACCGTAGACAGGAAATATTTAATATCTAGCTCCAAAGACAAAACCATCAAAATATGGGACATAGCAAATGCCAAAGTAGCCCATACTTTCACTGATCATACTTGGTCTGTAACCGATATAGATATGGACCCATTTGGGCTCTACCTAGTAAGCGGCAGTTTAGACGGAACGGTGCACTTATACGATCTAAAAGCACGAACCACTTTAAACTCATATGCACTCACTGGTTTCAAAGTGAATGCGGTAGCACTTTCCCCATCTAATACCACCATAGCAGCGGCTGCACAGCCTACAGGCGTGAAAAATCCTGCAGGATTTTTCACCATCCCAACAGGCTTGAAGCCTAGGAAAGTAGTACTTCCTAAGATTATGGACTTAGAACCACTCATAGCAAAAGAACAAGCTAAAGAGCAAGCTAAAGAGCAAGCTAAGAAAGATAAACAAGCAAAGAAAGAGTCTAAAGAAAAACCCAAAAGTACCAAAGAAACTAATACTAAACCAGATAAGCAGGCTAATAAAGAATCAGTACTGGAAATATCTGAACAAGTAAAAATCACTATAAAAGACAATGAGTAAAGAGATACTAAATAGTAGCAAAGCCCCAGAACCAGTAGGGGCATATCCTCACGCCCGTAAAGTAGGAAACCTACTATTCCTGAGCGGAGTAGGACCACGAGAGCGTGGCACCAAAAAAATACCTGGTGTAGAGCTAAAAGAAGATGGAACTATATCTAGCTACGACATAGAGAAGCAATGCCACTCGGTGTTCAATAACGTAAAAACAATACTTGAAGACTCAGGAAGCAGCTGGGATAACGTGGTAGATGTCACTGTTTTTCTAACCAATATGAAGGATGATTTTAAGATTTATAACCGTTTGTATGCAGAGTATTTCAAAGACAATCAACCTTGCAGAACTACACTTGAAATCAATTGCTTACCTACTCCTATCGGCATAGAGCTGAAGGTGATAGCTACGATATAAAACAGTTTGTCCTCCTTCGGTACTCGGCTCGTGCCTTACCGAACTCAGGATGACAAAAGCTCCGCAGAGAATTCTCGCGATAAGATCACAAAAGCACATCATAATGACCTTGTCATTCTGAGTAAATTTTTATGCAGTGCAACGGAATATAAATTTGTACCGAAAAATGGACAAGAACAAAAAATGCCAAGTCGAATTGACTTAGCATTTTTCTATAGCTTCAAATATTCTAATTTGCTACTCAGAGCATTGCCTCATCCAGCGATTTTTCTGTGGTCTTATTCACGGGCACTACGGGTAGTCTAAATTCATTTTGGCATATTCCCAACTTATTTAGTGCATACTTCACTCCTCCGGGATTTCCATCCATAAAGATAGCTTTCATCAGCGGCAATAGTTTATAATGCAAATGCTTGGCATTTTTAAAATCTCCATCAAGAGCATAGTTTACCATCTGGCTAAATTCCTTGGGATAGGCATTACCTAATACGGATATCACGCCTTGCATTCCTGCTGCTATATACGGCATAGTATAATTGTCATCTCCGCTTATCACTCCAAAATCTTCAGGTGCTCCACGTATCACATCCATACAGATATCTAGACTTCCGCTAGCTTCTTTGGTGCACACTATGTTAGGTAGCTGAGCTATACGTAGCGTAGTTTCTGCACTTACCAAAGAACCCGTTCTGCCAGGCACATTGTACATTATCACAGGAAGCGGAGTAGCATCGCTCACCGCTTTATAGTGTTGGCAGATCCCTTCTTGACTAGGCTTATTATAGTACGGGCTTACACAGAGTATCCCATCTACTCCTTCCAGATTTTCAGATTTCAGTCTCTCCACTACTGCAGCAGTACTGTTACCTCCTATACCAAATACGATAGGCAATCTTCGTGCATTTATTTCTATTACCTTTTGGAGAATAGCTTGTTGCTCTTCATTATTTATTGTCGGATTTTCTCCTGTAGTACCCATTACTACTAGGTAATTTACTCCGCCATCTACGAGATGATTCGTTAGTCTTTCTAGCCCTAAGTAGTCTATGCTTCCATCTGCATTGAAAGGAGTAACCATGGCTACACCTAATCCTTTAAACTTTTCCATTATTTGATGTATTGTTTTATATCGTTAAATAATTCTTCAGAAGTCTCTGAAAGGCTTTTTATCATGAAATCTTGAGCAAAGGAATACTGCTCAAAATGTTTGCCTATCCGTGTCTTAGAGACGGAATAGGTAGAAATAGCCTGCAACTCATTGCGACCTATCATATCTAGATTAATAAGGTAATCAAAGTCTTTTGCTATAAACTTACCTACAGCTGAAGCTTTAGGTAATTTCCAAAAATTTAAGTCTTTTTTACAGAAGTAATCTTCTTTATAGCTTGGCACTAAGTCTCCCAAATCTTTCTCTTCTAAGAACCCAATGGTTACCACTTTTTTACCCGCAGCTTCAAAATAGTGTATCACTTTATTAAGTAGCTGTGTTGAAGTCTTTTTTACATCATACACTACTCCTACTTCTCGCACATTACTCATCTTTTTAAGCGGTTCCGATTTATCAGATTGCTTATGCCTTGCTAAGCTTCTTCGCCCTATATTTATTTGAAAGTCTGACAAGAGAACGAAGGTACGGATTATTATTATTCAGAAACAAAAAAAGCATTGCCTGTGAGCAATGCTTTTTGTTAAAGATAGGGTAGTTTAATGCTCAATCCTGACGGACACATCTACACTGACCACTCTTATTTTTAGGCAAAGAAGAAGCATATGGAACTGCAGTATTAAAATCAACGAAAAACGCAGATTCCATACTGTTCTCACTGCTGGACCAGAATGACCCATCGTTTTCACCTATACCGTCCAGATCAGGAGCAGCCGTTCTAAGTGCTTTTAATTCTTCATACGAAGGCATATACCAATCTGAATGACCGTATGCATCTAAGTCTGCACACTTATTAGCAAGATGAGCACCTCCTATTAAAGCTATTTTAGCCGTATTCCCAGCTCCATCTTGAGTATTTGTAGCAGCTGTAACATCATCTGGACCCCAAATGCCTGCACCACTGTTTGTTGGAAAGATATATGTCTTTTTACCTGCAAACGTAAAACTCTCTAGACCGAAGGCTGTAAACTCAACCTCATTTCCGTATCCTGTGCCAGATGTGGTAGTAGCATATGCTCTCACGTAGTACTTCTTAT
>DNBZ01000331.1:0-255 GCA_003484585.1 Bacteroidota bacterium
TATGACCGCAGAAGAGCGAGCATATATAGAGTCTATTATTGATAAAATATACGACACCTTCCTTGGTAGAGTAGCCGAAGGCCGTAAAATGTCTAAAGAAGAGGTGCATAAAGTAGCTCAAGGGCGTGTATGGACAGGTACTATGGCCAAGGAAGTAGGATTAGTAGATGAGTTAGGTGGTCTAGATAGAGCAATAGAATTAGCAGCTGCAGAAGCAGGAATGGATACCTATAAGCTGAAAGAATATCCTAAAGC
>DNBZ01000331.1:352-4805 GCA_003484585.1 Bacteroidota bacterium
TCTGATATAGAAAGATTTGGGACTAAGCACACTGTGCAGGCTATGATGCCATACGATATTACAGTTCAGAATTACTCATTGAGGTAATTCGGGATTAAGCTAATTAATAACTTAAAATCAATTTGGAGTCGTGTACTATGAGTGCACGACTCTATTGTTTATTAGCAAATCGCTAGACTTTTTTTTTATTCATAATACTATCTCATTTATTTTATCGAAAAGTCTGCCACTAAACCGAAAAAATCTGCCATTTTTGCAGTCAATTAATGGATTTACAACAAGTAAAACAACGATTTGGAATAATAGGGAATAGCCCCAAGCTAAACTACGCACTGCAAACGGCTATGCGTGTAGCACCTACTGAGCTTACTGTATATATACAAGGAGAGAGTGGAAGTGGTAAGGAGTCATTCTCTAAAATAATACACCAACTAAGTGGCCGTAAACACGGGCCTTTTATAGCCATAAACTGTGGAGCATTACCCGAAGGAACTATTAACTCAGAGCTTTTTGGTCATGATAAGGGAGCCTTTACAGGTGCCTTAGATAATAGAAAAGGCTATTTTGAAAGTGTAAACGGCGGAACTCTATTTCTAGATGAAGTAGGTGAATTGCCTCTTGAGACTCAGAGTAGACTGCTACGTGTGCTAGAAAATGGAGAGTATATACGAGTAGGTAGTAGCAAAGTACAGAAAACGGACGTTCGTATAATTACAGCTACCAATAAAGAGTTAATAGGTCTAGTAGAGAAAGGTAAGTTTAGAGAAGATTTGTACTACAGACTTTCTACGCTACCCATAGCAGTACCGCCGCTTAGAGATAGAGGTAGTGATGTGGTCCTGTTATTTCAAAAGTTTGCATTTGATGCATCAGAAAAATATAGAAGTGAGCCACTACACCTGACCTTGGATGGGGAGCAAGTGCTTACCAACTATAGATGGCCGGGTAACATTCGCCAGCTAAAGAATATTGCAGAGCAAATAGCGGTATTAGAGCAGGACGATACAATAGATGCGGGTATTATTTTAAAGTATTTGCCAGCCAAAGCAGGCAGCAACTTACCTGCACTGTACAAAGAAAAAAGTGAACACTCAGACGTATCAGAGCGGGATATTTTTTACAAGGTACTAATAGACCTTAAAAAAGATGTCTCTGATTTACGCAAGGTGGTTTATGGAATGGCAGAAAACACCAATATAAATGAAGATTATCTGAAGGATAATAAGGCAGCTATAACGCGTGTATTATCTCAGGATAATGAAAAAAGTAATGAATCTTCTTATGCTTCAGTGCATCACTCAGAAACTGAAGATGACCTACACGAGCATACTGTAGTAGAAGATCAGGATAATGTGGGAGAGAATGAAATACTGTCATTAGAGGCTAAGGAAGAGGAGCTTATACGCAAAGCTTTGCTCAAAAATAATGGTAGACGAAAAAAGGCTGCTCAAGAATTAGGGATTTCAGAAAGAACGTTGTACCGAAAAATAAAACAATATGAAGTCGATAAGTAAGGTTTATTTTATAGGAGTATTGGGATTGCTTTCTTTGCTATCCTCTTGTAATCTGTATAAATTTAGTGGTACATCTATTCCACCAGAGGTGAAGACTTTTTCGGTTGATTTTTTTGATAATAGAGCGTCTATAGTTTCACCGCTACTCAGCCAGATAATGACGGAAAAGCTAAAGCAAAAATTCATTTCAGAAACAAATTTAAGTATCGAAGAAACGAATGGAGACTTTAGTTTTAGCGGGGCTATAGTAGAATATGCGGTAACTCCTGTATCTGCTCAAAGTACAGATAATGCACAGCTCAATAGATTGACTATAGTGGTTGAGGTGAAGTTGGAAAGTAAGATATCGCCTAGCAGCTCATTTGAGCAAAGGGTAACTAATTTTGTAGATTTTGATGCGAGCAAAGATTTTTCGGGTGAAGAAGATCAGTTGATTGATGAAATATCGGATATGATAGTGCAGCAAGTTTTTAATAAGGCAGCTATAAATTGGTAGAGAGATATACAGACATATCGAAGCTAGTAGCTGATAACAATAACTTATGGGGAGATGATGTAGAAGTATTACAAAATCTAGTTGCACAAATGCCATGGTGTTCTGCATATCGTGTGGTGCTGGCAAAAGCATATCACTCTCAAGATTCTTTTCAAAAGAATAAGCATCTGCGATTAGCGGCAACTTACATAGGGCAGAGAGAGCAGTTATTCTCTTACATCCACGAAGTGCCAACTATACGGAGTACTGTCTCAGTGGAAGTAAAAGAGCCTCTAGAAGAAGAAGCCGTGACACCGGAAGTAACTTTAAAAGAAGAGGCGGTAACACTGGATGTTATTCTAGATGAGGATTCGGAAAATATAAGTTCTGAAAGCTCAGAATTAGAAGTGACCAAAGAGGAATCTGCAGTAGATACGCATAGTAGTGAAATGGCTACGTCTACAGATAAGCAAGAGCCTATTCTAGAATTTTCCGATCCAGAACCGACTGATAATAAAGTAGATGCCGAAGAAAAAGAAGGATATCCTGCAAGTGAAACTGAAGAAATAATCATTGAAACAGAGGAGCCTGCGGAGCTAAAAGCAAATAAAATTGATTTTGAGAAAGTGGTGCAGTACGATCCACTTACCGAATTGGCTAAAATAGATCCTCCCAAAGAGCGAGACCGTACAGAGTTGAGTTTTGACTATGTAGCGTATAACCCAGAAAAAGAGCTTAATAAGCTAATAGCCGATAAAGAAAACCTACAGGAAGGTAGCGAGAACGATTTCTTGTTTTGGCTTAATACTGTAGGAGATGAAGAAAAGCCTAAGAATAGCGGGCCCAAAGATAAATCGCCAGATACGGTGCAGCGGTTGCTAGATCAGTTTTTGGCGACTAAGACCACTAGACGTATACGCCCAGCAGAGTTTTATAGTGCGAGCAACAGGGCAGAAGAGAGTGAGCAAGATAAAATGGACGTGATAAGTGAAACATTAGTAGAGCTTTATGCAAAACAAGGCCATCTAGAAAAGGCAGTTGAGGGATTCAAAAAATTAAGTTTGCAAAATCCTGAAAAATCAGCGTATTTTGCCGCCCGAATTAAGGAATTAGAAAACAAAATTTAAAACAACAGAATATGTTTATTACACTTATAATATTAGCATCCGTAGTAGCAGTACTACTCATCTTAGCTGTACTTATCCAAAACCCAAAAGGGGGAGGAATAGCGGCAAATTTTTCTGCAGCAAACCAAATAGCTGGGGTGAAAAAGACCAATGAATTTGTAGAAAAAGCAACATGGACACTAGCTATTGCACTCTTCGTGTTTTCAATAGGAAGTAGATTCGTTTATACTCAAGATGTAGAGCAACGAAATTCTTTTTTAGACAGAATAGAGAATAGTACTCCTGCAGCTCCAGCTCCTTCGGCACCTAATAGCCCAGTTCAGCAGCAGCCTAATTCTGAGTTAGATAATCAGCAATTGAACCCTGAGGCTACGCCAGAAGGTCAAGATGCTGAATTACCTGAGTAATATTTTTTAAAATATTTAAAAGGCGAGACTTTAGAAGTCTCGCCTTTTTTTATGTGTGATGTTTTGCCATTCTGGCTTGATTATACTATTGGAACAGAAAATGTAAGTATGAAACTATATATGGACATAATCATTCAAATCACATTAGGCCTCACAGCCATTTTGCTAATAGCAGCTATTGCAGTACAATCACCCGCTAAATCAATAGGACAAACCCCTAAAGTACTACAAAAAGTATACGCACATAAAAGTCCGTCCGTACTGCAAAAAGGTACTTGGTTCTTGGGTTTTACATTAGTATCTCTTGTAGTTTTGCAAATGTTTGTATAGACTAACTGTCTTAGTGAACACGGCAAATACTGCCAGATTGACTTTATCCCTGTTTTGTTTTCATTATTAGGCCTTAATTTGAAGAAAATATGTCTTTTATAGCGACTTGGCATAGAGTGTGAAATAGCTTGAATACAACCTTAAATTAATAATATAAAAATGAGCATAAAACCATTATCAGACAGAGTATTGGTAGAGCCAGCAGCTGCAGAAACTAAAACAGCTGGCGGTATCTACATTCCAGACACAGCAAAAGAGAAACCTCAAAAAGGTACTGTAATAGCAGTAGGTCCTGGAAAAGTAGACGAACCAACCACAGTAAAAAAAGGTGACACAGTACTTTACGGTAAGTACAGCGGAACTGAGCTTACTGTAGAAGGTAAAGATTTATTGATTATGAGAGAATCTGACATTCTCGCAATCGTTTAATTTTATTTAACTAAAACATAGAACATTTACAAAATGGCAAAACAAATATTATTTGATACAAAGGCAAGAGACAAACTGAAAAAGGGAGTTGATGCACTAGCAAATGCTGTTAAAGTTACATTAGGCCCTAAAGGTAGAAATGTAGTAATCGATAAGAAATTTGGATCACCA
>DNBZ01000227.1 GCA_003484585.1 Bacteroidota bacterium
GATGTCTATCATCTCTTGCACCTCACCTAGTCCTTCTTGGTAACTTTTACCCATTTCTAGGCTTACTAACATACCGAGATCTTTTTTGCGATCTCTTAGCTTAATTCCATATTGACGCACTATATCCCCACGAAGTGGTGCTGGGACTGTCTTCCAATACGTAGCAGCTTCTTGAGCCTTTTTCACCACATGCTCATACTCGCTATCGCTAGCAAACACTGCTTCGGCTAGCTTCTCGCCAGTTACTGGAGTGAAGACCTCTACAGTCTCAGTACCAAGAGAAGTGACCCACTCTCTGCCCGTACATATACTTTCGTTTTTCGCCTTGATACCAAGGTCTGCTAATAGTTCTTGTGTTGTTTTTCCCATAAAATATTCCTTAGATTGCGAAGGTAGGTATGAATAGGAGACCTAACCAAATCTTCAAAAAAACAGCTACAACTTTTCGCTCTATACTCATAACTACTCAACGCAAATCCTTAGCTTTGCCCGTAATGAAGTATCCAAGACTCAATAAGCAGATTTTTATAGAAAATAGAAAGCGTTTTGTGGCCCAAATGGAGCCCAATAGTATCGCTATATTCCATAGCAACTACCAGTATAGCTGGAATGGTGATGCAGTATATAAATTCAAGCAAAACTCAGATATGTTCTGGGCAAGTGGCATAGATCAAGAAGAGAGTGTTTTGGTGCTTTTCCCTGATTGCCCTGTTGATGCATACCAGGAGTGTCTTTTTTTAGTAGAAACCAATGCAAAAATTGCTGTTTGGGAAGGATATAAATATACCAAAGAAGATGCGACTGCTACAAGTGGCATCAAAAATATTTTTTGGAACAATGACTATCTGCAGCAGCTTCGCCAAGTGTTAAATCTCGCAGATAATGTATACTTACCACTGAACGAAAACGACCGATTCAATCCAAAATCTCCTACTAAGGCTATAGACTTTGCTAAAGAAATAATGGAGCTATATCCTATGCACGCCTACAAGCGTGCTGGTAAAATACTCAATAGACTTAGAGGCACTAAAACGGAGCTAGAACTAGAAGTAATGCGTGAGGCTGTGCAGATCTCTAAAAAAGGTCTACTTCGTGTCTTAGAAACTACCAAACCAGGAATGGGTGAATATGAAATAGAGGCAAACCTTGCTCATACTTTTTTGAGTAATAGAGCAAGTGGTTTCAGTTTCGAACCTATAGTGGCCGCTGGAAAGAATGCTTGTACACTCCATTATTTAGAAAATAAAGATGAAGTAAAAGACGGAGACCTCATCCTAGTAGACTGCGGTGTAGACTACGCCAACTATGCCAGTGATATGACAAGATGTTTGCCTGCCAATGGCAAGTTCTCTCCTCGTCAGAAAGACGTATACAACGCTACACTTCGTGTGATGAAAGCTGCTCGTAAAATGCTAGTACCAGGTACTATGCTCATGGAATACCAAAAAGAGGTAGAAGTCCTAATGACCGAAGAATTAATTGGTCTCGGACTACTAACTGCAGAAGAGGTAAAAAATCAAGATCCAGCATGGCCAGCAGTAAAGCAGTACTTCATGCACGGTACGAGTCACTTCTTAGGTGTAGACGTACACGATAGTGGTATGCGATACGAACCAATGGCTGTTGGAATGGTGTTTAGCTGTGAGCCAGGTATCTACATAGCGGAAGAAGGAATAGGCGTACGCATAGAAAACCAAATACTGATCACCGAAAATGGTCCCGTAGATATGATGGACGAAGCTGGAATGCCAATAGAAGTAGAGGAGATAGAGGCTTTGATGGCTAAATAGCTTTGAGTCGGACTACTAAAATAATTTTACTATTTGTTGCCGGAATTATTGCGGGTTGTGTTTTCTTTTTTCTTTGAGAACACATTGAAACTTCCAGATTAACAAATAGGCACAACTTCCATAAAGGTACATTATTCGTAATTCTAGTTTATTTCTTATATGTATTTCTTTTGGCTGCTACTGTGCTTTTGCCATTGTTTGGCATCAGTATGATCTTCTTTAAGGATACAAAATGGTTTAAGAAGCTAATGCAATAGCGTTTTACATCACTGATATAAACTCTGAAACCCATCACCAATTCCCCATTGCTCCTTCATACGTCCAGTGCTTGCTCGTACGCTTATAGGTCAAGACTAGCATAGGAATGCCTGCTGCTAGCAATGGTATGCCTGCTTTATAGTTTTCGCTAGGCGTATCCCATCCGTGCCGCAGATTATCGCTCAGCCCAAAGAGTGTAATATTCATCCCGGTGCTTACTATAAGTGAGGCTATTCGCATAGTCCAGGCATCTCGTTTGCCTATTCGCTCTACATTGGTAAGCGGCACTACTTTATGCTTCACACGAATGAGCGTTTCGCTGAGCACTTCCATTTGACCACGTATTTTCTCGCCTTTGAAAGTTTTTACCACCACGAATTCACCTTGTGCTATCACCACTTCTTTCTGCTTATCTCTGTGTTTTAGTACGAGGTATTTATTCGTCTGTGCTTGTATGGTATATGTAAAACAAAGCATTGTGATTATTCCTATGATTCTCATACCAAGGGTACGTACCTCTAGCGTACTAGTTACATACCAAGGTGATTCAGCTCGAAATTACGGAGCAGTTTCTGTCTATTCCTTTATAATTTGTCTGGTGACTATAGTCCCTTCATACACCAAGTGTAGGTAGTAGACTCCTGGTTGTGTGGCTAAGCTAAAATCAAAATCACTCGATTGATTATCCAAATCTACATTCATAATCTCTACTCCTAGCAGATTTAGTACGCGTATAGATTTAGGAGCTTGACTTTTCATAAAATCTACTGTAAAGGTCTCGCTACTGGGATTTGGATAGATGGAAAAAGAATTTAATGCTTGTTCTTCTACACTCAACATAGGAGGATTTAGAGTTTCACAACTTTCATTAGAGCAACCATAGTGTTCTGTAAATAGGCAGATTTCCCAATCCGCGATTTCGTCTCTAGCTATGCTAAATTTTCGGTCTGTAGAGATAGTCCTGCCACCTGTGCTCCAGAGATATTTATCTAGACTCTCGTAAGCCTTATATAGAAAGTATACTAAGTCTCAAATCAAAAAGCCACTTTTCTAAATATGGAGAAGGTTTCATCTCTCAAAGATATAAAAAACAAGAGGCTTTAGCAAGCTAGGGTCTTATTCCAACTCATACTCCTGATCTAGCTCTGGTATCTCTACCTTGCTAAAACCATCTGCGAGTATCGCTTCTTTAAAAATGGTCTGTCGGTCCATCTCGCCGTGTACTAAGAACATTGTTTTGAGTTTTGATTTATCTTGACACTGCAAGAAGTCTAGCATCTCCTGTTGGTCTCCATGAGCACTAAAACTATCCATAATTACTACTTCAGCGTTCACTTGCTTTTCTTCGCCAAATATCTTTACAGACTCAGCTCCGTCTCTTATTCTACGACCAAGCGTATTCTGAGCACAGAAACCGACTACTAGTATTGTATTTCTCTCATTTTCTATATTGTTATTCAAGTGGTGCTTTACTCTCCCAGCTTGCATCATACCACTAGCAGATATAACAATGCACGGCTGTTTAGAATCATTGATAGCCTTAGAATCTTCTACTTTTTTCACAAACTTCAGACCTTTGAAACCAAATGGATTTGGGTCTGTCTGCATGTACTCTAGTATATCTGCATCATAACATTCTGGGTGCATCACGAAGATCTCCGTCGCATTTACGGCTAACGGACTGTCCACGTAGACAGGGATGTTTGGCAGTCTGCCAGACGTCTCTAGCTTATCTATCATATAAACTATCTCTTGTGTACGCCCTACGGAGAATGCTGGGATTATCAATTTACCTTTTTTCTCTACACACGTTTTTCGGATTACCTTGAGTAAATCTTCCTCATCATTTGGCATACCTTGGTGCGTTTGTCCACCATAGGTACTCTCACAAAGTAGGTAGTCGCAAGCAGGCATAGGCTGCGGGTCTCGCAGTATAGGTCTATCTGGTCTACCTATGTCTCCGGTGAACCCTACGTAAGAATACTCTCCATTAGCTCGTTCTATCTTGAGTGTAACATTGGCACTCCCAAGTATATGTCCTGCGTCATTAAACTGCACCTGTACATCATCTGCTATGCGAAACCATCTGCCGTAGCTTATCCCTACAAACTGGTCCATAGCTCGCTGAGCATCTGGCACGGTATAAAGTGGCGGAACGGCAGGCAAATCTTTTCTAGCTCTTCGTTTATTTACCCATTCGTTATCTTTCTCTTGGATAAAACCTGAGTCCAAAAGCATAATTGCGGCTAAATCTCGTGTGGCACTAGTACACACTACATCTCCTTTAAACCCATCTTTGGCTAACTTAGGAATACGTCCAGCATGGTCTATGTGACTATGGCTCAGTACTAGTACATCCACATCCTCTGGATTAAAAACCCAATCGCGGTTAAAATCATCAAAATCTGGATCATTGCCTTGATACAAACCACAATCTAATAGCACTTTAGTGCCTTTATCCGTAGTTACTAAATGACTACTTCCTGTTACTGTTTGTGCAGCTCCGCAAAATTTAACTTTCATTGAAACAAACTTATGTTTTTCTTTGCTAGGTGCAATTCTTAAACGATCCAAAACTACAAGTAACCGACGGCATTCTCTTTGACCTAAGTAAACACGCTACCAACTATACAGCTAGCATAGCAGATGAGGAGCAAGCTGAGAAGCTCCTCAAAAAAGCCAATAAATCGATCTACAAAGAGCAGCGAAAGCTAAATGCTGCAGATAATCACTCGGTACTATGCATCTTTCAAGCGATGGATGCCGCGGGTAAGGATAGCACCGTACGCAGTGTATTTACTGGCGTAAATCCTGCCGGTTTTAAGGTCACTAGTTTCAAGGCTCCAAGTAAAGAAGAACTAGACCACGATTTCCTGTGGAGGTGCAATGCTGCTGTGCCCGGTAGAGGTATGATAGGAATATTTAATAGAAGTCACTACGAAGAAGTACTGGTATGCAAAGTGCATCCTAACTATGTGGTGGGGCAAAATATCCCAGGAATAGAATCAGAAGCCGACCTTACACCTGAGTTTTGGACCGACAGATATAAAAGCATCAGAAACTGGGAAAATCACCTTGCAAAAAATGGCACAGTTGTCTTAAAATTCTTTTTAAACGTAGGACAAGACGAGCAGAAAGCTCGCTTTCTATCTAGAATAGACGAAAAAAAGAAAAATTGGAAGTTTAATTCTGGCGATATGAAAGAAAGAGCACTCTGGCCAAAGTACATGCAGGCATATCAAGATGCCATACAAAACACTGCTGGAAAAGACGCCCCATGGTACGTGATACCCGCTGACAATAAGCCTATTATGAGAGCAATGGTAGCTAAGATAGTCGCAGAAACTTTAGAAGATTTAAATCTAAAATACCCTGCCGTGGGACAAAAGGAGATAGCCGAAATGGCAGAGGCAAAGAAAATTTTAGAAAATGAATAATGGGGCTGGTATTATTTGTGAAAAACATTACTTTTGCAAGCCTTTTAGAAAAACACGCTAACACGCACAAAGAGATATAACGATGAGTAAGAGAACATTCCAACCGAGTAGAAGAAAGAGAAGAAACAAACACGGTTTCAGAGAGAGAATGGCCAGCAGAAACGGTAGAAAAGTACTTGCTGCTCGTCGTAAAAAAGGACGTAAGAAACTTTCTGTTTCTGACGAACCACGTCACAAAAAATAATCGTTTTGACACCCATAGCTAATTTATGGGAACTTCAAACACATTTCATAAGCTAGAAAAGCTCTCCCACAAGGCGAGTGTCGATGCTATATTCCAAAAAAAGGGGCAAAGTATTTTTAAGCCCCCTATTTTACTAGCGTTCCTCAAAACCGAATTGCACACTCCTTACCCTTGTCAGGTATTTGTATCTGTAGGGAAGCGAAAATTTAAAAAAGCAGTAGATCGTAATAGAATCAAACGGCAGATAACGGACGTGTATCGCCTAAATAAAAATCGCATATACGAAGTGATTCTAGACGATTCCAAGTATGCCATAGGTATTTTGTTTTTAGGTAAAGTACTACCTACTTCCTCAGAAGTAGAGAAAAACGTAACTTTGGCCATCGATGAATTTATTAAAAGGATTAAGTAGTCTTCTAGCGTTATTGCTAATGCTTCCTATACGCATTTATCAAAAAGTGATTTCTCCTTTTTTGCCAGCGGCGTGCAGATATACTCCTACTTGCAGTGCCTACGCCATGCAAGCTCTACAAAAACACGGACCCTTTAAAGGAACTTTCTTAGCTGCTAAACGGATATTGAGCTGCCATCCGTGGAGCAAAAAACAAGGATACGACCCTGTGCCATAGATTACATCACCTTTTTCTGTCTATTTAGCGATACTTTCACTACGCTGCACAACAAAACAAGTGCAAGCTTTCGTTACCTTTGCTCAAAGCATATTACATTGTGAAAAAATATTTTTATCTATTCATTATTGGATGTCTGGGTCTTGTAGCTTTTAAGGCAGAAGACTATTTTGAGATATCTAAGAACCTTGACATTTTTGCGGAGGTATACAAAGAAGTAAACACTACCTACGTAGACGAGGTGCAACCAGGGGAACTCATACGAGCGGCCATAGATGGTATGCTCAAATCTCTAGATCCGTATACTAATTTTTATAGCGAAGCTCAGGCAGAAGACTACCGCTACCAAACTACTGGAACCTATGCGGGCATAGGCTCTACCATCAGAACTATTGGCGACTATGTATATATAGACTCCCCCGTAGATGATTTTCCTGCTTTCAAAGCTGGACTACTACCTGGCGATAAGATACTAGCTGTGGACGGAGTAGATATGAAAGATAAAACAGCAAGCGATGTCACTGATTACCTGAAAGGAAAAGCTGGAACAACTTTCAGTATAAAAATAGATAGACTTGGCGAAGGGGAACTTACTAAAAGTATAACTCGTGAGACAATTAAAATAAAGAATGTGCCGTATTATGGTATTATAGAAGACAACATTGGGTACATGCAACTTACCCGTTTTACTCCTGATGCAGGTAAAGAGGTAAGAGATGCTGTAATAGCACTGAAAGCTGAAGGAGCTACATCCTTGGTTTTAGACCTTAGGAATAACGGAGGAGGGCTGCTACACGAAGCCATTAATATAGTAAACGTCTTTGTGCCTAGAGGTGAAACTATAGTAATTACAAAGGGGAAATTTCAAGAAGATAATAGAACCTACAAAACGCTTAACTCTCCTGTAGACACGGAAATACCGCTAGTAGTATTAATAAATGACGGCTCTGCATCTGCAAGTGAGATAGTAAGTGGTAGTCTGCAAGATCTAGACAGAGCAGTACTCATAGGGCAAAATTCTTTTGGTAAAGGACTGGTGCAAACCACTAAAAGACTTACTTATAATACATCCATGAAAATAACTACTGCAAAATACTACATACCTAGTGGCAGGCTAATTCAGCGTTTAGACTACGGCAATAAGGTGAATGGGAAAGCAGTAGCGGTAGCCGATAGCATCAAAAAAGAATTTAAAACAAAAAATGGCAGAAATGTAATAGACGGAGAGGGTATACAGCCTGACCTTAATATAGAAGAGTATAAATACTCCAAACTCGCTATTAGTTTAATTCGCAATGATTTGATTTTTCAATTTGCTAATGAATATAGAAGTAAAAATCCTCAGATATCAGGACCTAAAATATATGACGTGAGCAATGAAACATTTGAAGATTTTAAGAGCTTCTTGAAAGACAAGGAATATGAGTATACTACCAATACAGAAAAAAACTTAGATAAGCTCATGAATCAAGCCAAAGACGACAAATACTATGAGCTACTTAAAGGTGAACTTACTAGTCTCAAAACTGCACTAGAAAGCACAAAGAAAGCAGATTTGGATAATAACAAGCAGGAGCTTAAAGAGCTGCTAGAATATGAAATCGTAAGACGCTATTACTTTGAAAAAGGTAAGGTAGAAGTCGGGTTTGATGATGATCTAGAGTGGGCTAAGACCAAGTCTGTATTCTCTAATACTACAGAATATAACGGCCTTTTAAAGTTATAAGACTTGGAGAT
>DNBZ01000081.1 GCA_003484585.1 Bacteroidota bacterium
TTTTAGTGGCACTAATGTAGATGGCGATTCAGTGCATTTATATGAAAATCTAGATTTCGTAGGTATAGAAGCTACAGGTGCTAACTCAATAGATGCTTCTTCTATGGAGCACTTTAATGCAGATGTATGGACACCAAACGCTACTATATTTAGAATAAAATTAGTTGACTTTGGTGCTGACAATGCTTTTGGTGGTGGAGACGATACTGAACACGAGTTAGTATTTGAAAATCCAATGATGGGATCTTGGGTAAATTATCATATAGATCTTGCAGACTTCACTAACCTTACTGGCAAAACGAGTATATCTCAAATTATTCTTTCAGCTGCTCCAGCAGGAAGTGCTAAAGTATATATAGATAATGTATTCTTTAGCAAAGAGCCTACAGAGTCAGTTCCTATGACTGCAGCCGCAGATCCTACTGCAAATGAAACAGATGTAGTCTCACTTTTTAGTGGGGTGTATACGGATGTTACAGTTAATACTTGGAGAACTGATTGGTCTAATGCAACACTAGAAGATGTGCAAGTAGATGGGAATGAGGTTAAAAAATATACTATGTTAGATTTCGTAGGTATAGAAGCAACTGGCGACAACAGCATAGACGCAAGCAACATGGAGCATATTACTTTTGATGCTTGGACGCCTAATGCTACCACTTATAGAATTAAGCTTGTAGATTTTGGTGCAGACAATGGCTATGGCGGAGGAGATGATTCTGAGCACGAAATAGCTTTTGAAATGCCTGCTACAGAAACTTGGACTAATCATAAAATAGCACTTAATAGCTTCGTAAATCTTACTAGCAAAGCAAACATATCTCAACTTATATTCTCTGCATTACCTACTGCTGAGGTTACGCTATACTTGGATAATGTATACTTCAGCAAGCCTGAAAGTAATAATGTCAAGGAAGAAGTATTTAGTACTTTCAATGTATATCCTAACCCAGCTACAAGTACTTTAAACTTGGACATAGACGCAGCAACTGCGACTATCTCTAATTACTCGCTTGTAAACGTACAAGGACAAGTAGTTTTAAGTAACGATGTAAATAATACCTCTATCAATACTTCTATAGATGTAAGCAACTTGAGCAACGGTGTATACTTCTTAAAATTAGATACTGATAAAGGAAGCTATACTCACAGAGTAATCGTACAATAATTTATTCTAAAAGAATAAAAAAGGGTTTCAGAAATCTGAAACCCTTTTTTTTATACAAATAATTAAAACTGAAACTCATATGAAAAAATTACAATTATTAACAATAGCTTTACTCCTAAGCGGTATCACATTTGCTCAAAATGTTCCTATAGATTTCGAGTCTGGAGGAAATGGAGCTGACTGGACTTGGACTACTTTTGAGAATACAGATAACCCACCAGTAGAGATTATTGAAAACCCCTTCAAAATAGGTATCAATACTAGTAATACCATTGCTAAATTTACAGCTAGAGTAGATGGTAATCCGTGGGCTGGCTGTGAGTCAATGCACGGAAGTGATATAGGCGATTATAAAATTGAATCAACTAACTCTACCATTACTATTATGGTTTACAAATCTGTAAAAAGCGATGTAGGAATAAAATTGGTAACTTCTTCTGGTTGGTCTAAAGGTGAGCTTAAAGTAGCTAACACTAAGATTAATGAATGGGAGGAACTAAAGTTCGATTTCTCTACTGTTGATCATGAGAATATGACTTACGATCAGATGGTGATCTTTATGGATTTCAATGCACGAAGCGAGGAAACCGTAAATTACTTTGATAATCTAACTATAGGCGGTAGAACAGCCAACTTAGAAAAAATTATTGGAAGTACTTTTAACGTTTATCCAAATCCAACAAATGGAGTAATCAATGTAACTAGTAATCTAGGAAGTAGCATATCTAAACTTACACTTTCTCAAATAGATGGAACTATAGTTTTAGAACAGACAGAGACTATCGACAAAATGGACGTTTCTGCACTTGCTCAAGGTGTGTATCTGTTACAAGCTCATACAGCTAAAGGTATTATTACTAGAAAAATAACAATTCAATAAGACAAGATAAATTCTAATATTCATAAAAAATGCTCTTGGTTTCCAAGGGCATTTTTTTATTGCAAAAAAAGCAAGCTACTATCTCCGTAGCTCAAAAATCGAAAATAATTCTGCAATGCTTCTGTATAAATAGCCTTCCAGCTATCTCCTACTACACTCGCTATTAGCATTAGTAATGTGCTCTCCGGCAAATGAAAGTTAGTAATAAGTGCAGTTACGCTGCGGGGCACATAATGTGGCAAAATCATAATCTCAGTACTTGCCTGCAGTGTTACTATACCTGTAGTTTTCATGTATGTTTTAATGTGCTCCATGGACTCTTCATAAGACAAAGCAGACGTAACTTCATACGGCTCCATTTTAGTCACTAACAGGCCGTTTTTATTATTTGCAAATTGTACTCCTAGCCAGTATAGACTCTCTAGAACACGAAGCGAGGTAGTGCCCACTGCTACTCGTACATTATTGTTTATTATTTGATTTAAGGAATGTAGCGTTACCTCAAAATACTCTCGGTGCATTTCGTGATCTTCTACATTGTCAGCTTTCACCGGTAAAAATGTACCTGCTCCTACGTGAAGTGTAAGCTCCGAGGTCTCTATACCTTTTTGGCTCATAGAATCAAAAACAGCTGGAGTAAAATGCAATCCCGCAGTAGGTGCTGCTACAGAGCCCGCATTTTTCGCAAATACAGTTTGGTACGTCAATGCATCGTTAGCTTCTGTAGCCCTATTAAGATAAGGCGGCAAGGGCAGTTCGCCTATACTATCCAATAGGTCCGTAAATGATTCTTTGCTAGACCACGAAAGCTCAACTATTCTCTCCCCTCTATCTATCAGCATAGCACTAATAGTCTCGGGGTTATTAGACAAATGTATTACCTCGTTGTCTTTCCATTTCTTTGAGTTCCCTATAATACACTTCCATGTGCAAGTGCTTGTACTATTAAAAGACTCCTCATAACTAGCTGGAATATAGGGCTCTAGTAACAGGATCTCAATAGTGGCACCGCTTACTCTCTTAAAATAAAGTCGTGCAGGAATCACCTTAGCATTATTCATTACCACTAAGCTATTAGCCGGCAAATATTCCTTTATATTCTTGAAGCTATCATATTCACTCTTGCCATCTCTATAGACCAACAGTCTAGAGTCATCTCTATTGCTCAGAGGATACTTAGCTATATTAGCTTCAGGAAGATCGAAGTTAAAGTCAGATTTTTTTATCATTTAGTATATTGTCTGATACCTTTTACCAGGCAAGGTAGTTATGCAATTTTTCATCTCTAGTTCTAGTAAGGTCATAGCTAGCATACTTGATGTAAACCCAGAATTGGCCATCAGCTGGTCTATACCCATCTCTTTATTATCTCGTATTAAATCCACTAGTATTTGCTCATTATCTGTTAGTTCTATAAGTAGTTGCTTCTGAGTATTCCTTTCTAATTTCACATCCCAGTTGAGTAATTTTACTAGATCATTTACATTTTCTATTAGATTAGCCCTGTGGCTTTTGATTAGATAATTGCACCCTGCAGAATATTTTTCTCCTAAAGCTCCTGGCACTGCTAGCACATCTCTATTATATTGATTTGCAAGTTCTGCGGTAATGAGAGAGCCGCCACTAGCTGCAGACTCCACTACTATCACCGCGTCTACCATACCTGCTACTATTCTATTTCTCATAGGGAAATGCTCCCTATCTGGATTGGTGCCCGAGGTATATTCTGAGATTACTGCACCATTATTAGCTATCATTTCGGTAGCAATGTTAGAATGCATGGCAGGATATATTCTATCCATTCCGTGAGCCACCACACCAAAAGTATCTAACCCGTTTTTAAGGCATTGCTTATGTGCCCATATATCTACACCGTACGCCAGTCCACTTACTACCGTAGGATTATAGGGCACTAGATCTTCTACGAGTTGATTTATAAACTGTTTACCATACTCTGTCATTTTCCGAGTACCCACTATGGCTATGCATTTCTCTGGCGATAGATTTACATTCCCCTTTTTGTATAGCAGAATAGGGCAATCTGGTACATTTCTAAGTCTCACCGGATACTTCTTGTCTAGAAAAAGCAGAGGCACGATGCCATTTCGTTCTATAAACGCCACCTCTTTCTCTGCTGCCGAAAAATCATTGAATCCTTTGATATTATTTGCCAAAATAGAACCTACACCAGGCACTTTTTTAAGAAACGTTGTAGATTTTTGGAACACAGCCTCCACTCCACCACAATAACCTATTAGGTTTTTGGCAAGTACACTACCTATCCCGGGAATCTTAGTGAGAGCTATCTGATAGACTATATCTTTATCCACGCTTGGTTAGCGAAAATATACTTACCAATGAGAAAACAATATATTATTTATCATTTAACGTATTTGAATTTCTATTGAGAGCTCCTATGAGTTCATCATATCCATAAAATACGTTTTTGTGATAGACCAAGATAGTATAATCATTTTCTGTTTCTTGATGATTTCCCTCGGTAAAAGTATAGTCAATGTTTCCGTCTTTATCTTTGAGTACGTAGTGATAGTTATAGTAACTCTGCTTAAGCAGAGCAGACACTCCGTACATTTCATAATCCGGCCAATACTTCATTCTAAACTCATCTTTGAGCTGCCAGTCTGTTAATTCCCCGTACACATACACATCACCAAATTCTGCTATATTCTTGCTCTTGAGATAAAAATGTATCATCGCATAGTCTCCATCCTCTACTATGTCTATTCCATCTGCGTTTACTATATCTCTCTTGCCATTATAATCTAGCCATCGCAGATAGCCTAAGTGATAGCGTGTTTCGTCAGGCTTTAGCACTGCATTTTGCACGCTGTCTGTGTACTTTTTCACTACTTGACTACTAAATGTGCGTAGTGATCTAATATCGAAAAAGCGAAACTCATTGGTGCCTGGGAACAGGTTTTTGTCTTCATAATTAAAGGACAGCTCATTACTATTTACAAAGAGGGGCTTCAGATTATATATGGCATTATTCCAACTATTATTCTGAAGTATAGTCACATTTACATCTAAGAAAGGATTAGGTATCTGAAATCCTTCATAATCTACCGTGAAATCTATTTCTTGGTGGGTATATCGAAACTCTGCATTAGTAGCACTTTTTATACTCGCCTCTATCTTAGTCTGATTATCTAGCACCATAAACCTCCTCGTAAGCACTAAGTCTGTCTCATCAAAATTTCGGAATACTTTCAGTATATAGTTGCCAGATTTGGAAAGTCCCATACCTGCTGTAGGAAAATTAAGAGCATAGTGAGTATACTTTTGGTAGGTATTGGTAGAGAAGGAAATAGATGTAATCTCGCCCATTAAATTACCGGAGATATACTCCATCTGCTGCAGATCAGAGGCTTCCCAGTTTCTATTGCAATGCACAAAAGTATAATTGAAAAACTCACTGTTGGTAGAGAACAAATCAAAAGAAAGCTTGAGTCTATCTCCTGAGTTAAGTGAAATCACAGGTGATGGATCATATATACTTAAGTCTTTTTGAAGCAAGACCGTTTTCACCTTAGGGCTGTAGTTAGTATTGTCATATACTGTTTTTTGAGCAAAGGTGGCTGCGAAAGCCAAACAGCATATAAGAGTAAATATTTTCCGAATCATCCGTATGTATAGATCAAATTTAAGGCCAAAATAAACCTACTTATTCATAAAACTAAAATATCACATAAAAAGTATGTTTGGAAATAGCTACTTCCTTTTAGCTAAGTCCCAAATCTTGTCCATTTCGGCCAAGGTCATTTCTTCCATTATCTTACCATTATCCTTAGCATACTGCTCTATGGTTTCAAATCTATATTTGAATTTTTTGTTTGTTTTCTCTAGAGCATCGTCCGGATTTATTTTGAGCCATCTAGCATAGTTTACCAAGCTAAAAAGCAAGTCCCCAAACTCCTCTTCTTTTTCTATGCCTTCAGCTTCTTTAAACTCTTGCAGCTCTTCATCCACCTTGTCCCATACATCATCTTTGCTAGGCCAGTCAAAACCCACTTGAGCTGCCTTATCTTGCATTCGCATAGCTTTCACTAGACTAGGCATAGAATTAGGCACACCACCTAGTACAGACTTATTTCCTCCCTCTTTCAGCTTTAGCTGCTCCCAGTTTTGCTTTACTTCTTCTTCATCTTTCACCTCTACATCTGCATAGATATGCGGGTGCCTGTATACCAATTTATCACACACGGAGTGCAGCACATCTGATACATCAAACTGTCCTTTCTCATCTCCTAATTTAGAGTAAAAGACTAGATGCAAAAAGAGATCTCCTAGCTCCTTTTTTATCTCTTCGCTATCATTATTTAATATAGCGTCACTTAGTTCATAAGTTTCTTCTATAGTGAGATGGCGAAGAGTTTCGTTGGTTTGTTTTTTATCCCACGGGCATTGTTCTCTTAGCTCATCCATAATGGTGAGCAATCTGCCAAAGGCCTCTAAACGCTTGTCCATTTACAAGATATTATTGGACTTCATAAGTCCTACAAAAACTTCTTTATAGTTTTTACCTATGGGTATTTTCACATCATTTACTTCGCACATAGATGTAGAAAATGACTGCACTAGTTTTCTATTTACTATGAATGAGCGATGTACTCTAGTAAACATGTCTTCTGGCAGTTTTTTCTCCATATTCTTCATAGTCTGTAGAGTCACTATTTTTTTATCAGCTAAGAAAATCTTAACATAATCTGCAAAAGCCTCTACATAATAGATATCACTATAAGCCAATTTTATAAGTTTTTGATTCGCCTTTACGAAGATATAATCACTCTCCAAATCAGTTTCGGCTACATCTGCATTTTGCTTTATTTTATAATACTCCTTTGCCTTTTCTACTCCTTTTTCGAATCTATCATACGCTATAGGTTTTAGTAGATAGTCAATAGCATCTAGCTCAAAACCTTCTACAGCATAGTCTGGATAGGCAGTGGTAAAGATGAAAAGCGGTTTCTTTTCTAGTGATTTTACAAAACTAAGCCCACTGATTTCTGGCATATTAATGTCCAAAAACATGAGATCTACTTTGTGCGTTTTGAGCACTTCACTTGCTTCTGCAGCATTATTACATCTAGCTACTAAGCTAAGTTCTGGATGCTTATTTACATAAGCTTCTATAATGTCTAATGCTAATGGTTCGTCGTCTACTGCTATACAATTCATATTCTTTTATATAAGTTTAATGTTTAATTCTACTTTAAATTCGGGACCATCTTTGGTCACTTCTAGTTTATGTTTTTGGGGGTATAAGAGGTTCAGTCTTTTCTTTACATTGATAAGGCCTATACCTCCCTGGTAACCTTTCGCTTGTGAAACTTCACTACCGTTTATCGGTTTACTATTGGCTATACTAAAGAAGAGTTCTTCTTTTTCGGCTCTTACATTCAGATGTACATAGCCCTTGTCTTTATCTTTTCCTAGTCCGTGCTTAAAACTATTCTCTACAAAAGGTATAAGTAGCATGGGAGCTATCTCTTTAGACTCGGTATCGCCCTCTATGTTTATCTCCAGATTCATTCTACTTCCGTGCCTTACTTTCTCTAGCTCTAAGTAACTTTTTACATACTTAAGCTCTTGAGCTAGACTTACTTTTTTCTCGCTACCGTCATACAGCAGGTATCGCAATATATCACTCAGTTTTAGAATAAGATCTGGAGTCAAATCTGATTTCTGTAGCGATAGAGAATAGATACTATTAAGACTATTGAATAAGAAGTGTGGGTTGATTTGAGATTTGAGATATTTAAGCTCTGTCTCCGTATTTATCTTGGCTAACTCCTTGGCTAGTCGCTCATTTTCGTACCAATGCTTTACCAGTTTCAGACTCATAGTAATAGCCGTAGTATACGTAATGGCCATAGCAGTAGAGAGTAAAAACCGAGGTGATAGCAGACCACTTTTTCTATCTGGGTCTATAGTATCTAGTATAGAAAACACCCCTACATCTATAATCGTAGCTAGAGTGATACTGAGCACTACGGCTACGAGATACTTAACGTATGCCCTCTTTTGTAAGAATAGCGGAAACAAGAAGTAAATATTGAAATAGCTGACCAATGCGTGTATGGCAACTATTACTGTAGAGTTTATAAAAAAATCTGACCGGGTGACTCCTGGGCTCAATACAAAAACCCAAAAAAGAAAGTAGATGAACCACAAAAACATGTGGTGCAAGTTGTACTTGGTAAACTGCTTATACAGTTTAGAATTTATAATAGAATGTGCATTCTCATCCATTTCCTATACCAAAGTTAACGCAAGAATAGAAGATGTAGTGCCGCAATGGCTCAATGTGGAATAAATCTCTACGAACAATCTACCTTTTAAAGTAGCGTAGCAAGGTGTAGCTCCAGTCTAGCATATTCACCCCAGACTTAAAGTACGTATTGTTATCATTATTAGAAGCTATAATCTCTATGGTCTGTGATTTGTGTTTAATCCCAGAAGAGACTACAGTAAATGCAACTACATTGAGTAATACCAAAACAAGTATTACTAGGTTAGATTTTTTTATGGATTTGAGTTTTTTGATCATAAAATTGGCTGATTGAAACCGTTTTATAATACTACGAATATACACAGAAAAAGTTTCACCCCTAAAAACAGTAATCTAAGATACATCTAAGACCTACATACAAATAGGAGAACATCACAAATAATTTTACCTTTGTATCTAAATATAAAAGACATGCAGTTTCTCGTAGTTATTGGAATGATAGTAGCCGTTTTAGGTGTTGCCTTACTGGGCATGGCTATACGCCTAGTACTGGTAAAAGATGGTGAAGTACGTGGTGGATGTGCTGGCAAAAACCCAATGATGCAAGAAGAAGGTGTAGCCTGCACTATGTGCGGTGCTGCTCCTACTGAGGAGTGCAAGAGTGAAGAGGCTTAATATCTACAACCTAAATCTATATTGCAAGCCTAGATAAGGATACGAAACATCGAGTAAAGGAACATCACACGCATAACTAAGCGGTGAATTTTCTAATTCTTCTACCTGATCAAAACCTTGTGCAAAGCTTATACGCACAAACGGCTGAATGGATAATCTATCGTTTAAAAATTTCCGTTTGAGCTGATAGTGCAATCCAATGCCTTCTTCCAGTACGAATTTTCCGTGACACAAAACTACCATTGATCCAATATCTTTAGATCCAGTTTGAAAATTCCCAAATCTACCCTGGACAGTTGCATCTATGCCCAATCCACTGGCCAATGTGTATCCCAACTGGTATCCTACTCCTATGTTTCGCTGATTGGAGGCTGCTTTATCGTAGCTTAGGTACAACGAGTGGGTGTAGGTATTTACCTTATAGGAAACACCAAATACTTGGTGCATAGTCGTATATAAGTATTTTGATTCGCCAAAGAGTTCAAAGGAGCTTTGAGCACCAGAAACTCCTGCAAGCATTAGGGCAAAAAGTACTAGACGATATCTCATTTACGCTTAACGTGTAAAAATAGGTGATAGTATTAATTTAATTTACTACCCCTTCTCCTCATATACCTGCACTATCTCTATACACGTATTGATGGCGGCTTCCATATCTTGTACACTTACATACTCGTGCTTACTATGAATGGCCATTTCTCCTGTAAATAGGTTGGGACAAGGCAATCCTATAAATGAGAGTCTAGAACCATCTGTACCTCCTCGTACTAAATCCTGCTTTGGTGTTAAGCCCACTCTTTTCATAGCTTCTACAGCATTAGCTTCTATATGAGGATACTTAGCTAGCATCTCACGCATATTTCTATACTGTTCTCTTACAGATGTCTCGTATCGAGCTCCTGGGAACTTGGCTATTGTAGCTTCTGCTAGGTCTATTAATACCTGCTGATGTTTTGCTAAATTGGATGTAGTAAAATCTCTGACGATAAACTCTACACTGGAAGACTCCAACTGGCCTCTCAGATTATACGGATGTACAAATCCTTCTGCTCCACTGGTAGTCTCTGGAGAAAAACCTGAAGGCGGCAGATTGTCTAAAAAATCACTAATCACCTTTACAGAGTTCACCATCTTACCTTTTGCATAGCCTGGGTGTGCACTTATGCCATGAAAAGTAACCGTCATAGCATCAGCAGAGAATGTATCCCCTTCTAGTGAACCCCTAGGGCCACCATCTAATGTATAACCTACATCGGCATTCAGCTTTTTCATATCCAGCTTATCTACTCCACGTCCTACTTCCTCATCAGGAGTAAAGAGTATGCGAATATCCCCGTGTTGTATATTTGGCTTGCTCAGTAGCTCTGCCGCTAGTTGCATTATTATAGCAACACCTGCTTTATCATCTGCCCCTAGCAAGGTAGTACCACTTGCCGTTATTATATCGTCTCCTATTCTCTCTGCGAGATACTTATGCTGCTTCGTAGTGATTACTTGACTGCTATCATCTGGCAAGATGATGTCTTGTCCTTGGTAGTTAGTATGTAGTATAGGTTTCACATTAGTACCGCTACAGTCTGGTGCAGTATCTACATGCGAGCAGAAACAGATAGTTTCTAATCCCTCTTTAGAAGATGTAGCTGGGATGGTACCAAAAACATAACCCCACTCATCCATATATGCATCAGACACTCCTGTAGCCAATAGCTCTTCTACCAATACTTTGCTCAAGTCCTTTTGTTTTTCGGTACTTGGAAAAGTTTCGCTATACGGATCGCTTTGCGTGTCTATTTGCACATATCGCATAAAACGCTCTGCTACTTTTTGGGCTTTATCTGTCATATCTATTATTCTGTTTTATTTTTATTAAAAGAGTGAAACAAAGTAAAGGAATTAAAATGTTAGTTGGGAGAATGCTCCCGATTAATCAACCGAAAATCTACTCGTCTGGAACGAGTCTGCTTTACTCCACAAAAACTCCTTTAAGCTCACCTTCTTCTTCGTAAATGAAATAGGCAGAAAGGCTTTTATTCCCTTCTATCCACTTTGTTGCTTTGTCTAGTCCTACCACCATACAAGCTGTAGCATATGCATCTGCCACAGCACAGTAGTCATGCAATATAGTTGCACTTTTCAGGTTACTGATTACTGGCTGGCCTGTTCGCGGGTCTAAGGTGTGGCCAACTAATCTGCCGCCTACCGTATAGTAATTTTGGTAGTTCCCACTAGTAGCCATTGCTACATCTTCCAGTTCTAAAACTTTAAAAAAGTCAGTAGGCCCAGCACCTAC
>DNBZ01000245.1 GCA_003484585.1 Bacteroidota bacterium
AGTATAAAGAGCATATCCTCTGCATCCATTACTTCTGCTGGGCACACATCGCTTGCCTTTGCCCACTCATCCTGCCACCACACATCGCGGCCGTATTCCATTGCTATTTTGGAATTGGTTCTATTCAGTACGATTACCTTTTCTACACACGCACAACTTTCTAGAGCCTCGTCTGTGATTTCTTTGAGAGGAGTTATTTTGCTGCCACGATAGCCACCGTCAGCAGTGATTACTATAGTACACTCAGCATCATTTATCCTATCGCTCAGACTCTTGGCACTGAAACCTGCAAATACCACAGAGTGCACAGCTCCTATTCTGGCACAAGCCAAAACTGCATACGCCAACTCAGGAGTCATAGGCATATACAAGCAAATACGATCCCCTTTTTTAGCTCCATTAGTTTTGAGCATATTGGCCGTTTTATTTACGTTTTGGGCCAGTTGGTTATACGTGATATGAAGAGCTTCTTCGTTGGGATCATTGGCCTCGAAAATGATAGCTGTCTGCTCACCTTTAGATGCTAAATGCCTGTCAATACAGTTTTCTGTAATATTGAGCTTAGCTCCTTCAAACCATTTAATTCCTGGTTTATGTAAATCATAGTCTAAAACCCTATCCCACTTCTTGTGCCAAATAAACTCTTGCTCGGCAAAATCTCCCCAAAATTTTTCAGGGTTTTCTACGCTTGCTTTATATAGCTCTTGATAGTGTGCTTGACTTTTGACAATGAAATTTGACATTAGGCGAATTTATAGTTTTCTGCGAATACTTCTCTCTTTCTAATCAAAACTACCTTCGAGCTTGTTACTATTGTACCGTGTACACTACCATCACATTCTTTAGACTACAAGAGCACAAATATTGGGCTTTTAAAATGATGGGCATGGGTCATAAAATGCTTAAAGACACTGCAGGATTAACATTCTATAAACTTATGGGTACAGGTAAGAAAGGATTCAGCATAATACCAGACTGGGGAGAATATTCCTTCTTAGCTAATTGGGAAACCGAACAGCACGCCAATGCTTTTTTTAACCTTCACCCATTTTATCAATCCTACAACGAGCGTTGCTACGAGATAGTCACCTATCACCTTACCTGCATAAAATGCCACGGAACTTGGGATGGTAAAGTACCATTCGTAGCAGATAAGGATACAGAGGTAAGTCCTGAGAATAATGTGGGCGTAATCACCAGAGCATCTATAAAATGGAGTAAAATGATACGCTTTTGGCGTTACGTGCCCAAGTCTCACCAAGACTTAAACGGGAACTCTGGCCTACTTTTTACCAAGGGGATAGGAGACATTCCTCTTCTAGAAATGGCAACATTCAGCCTGTGGGATAACCAAGAAAGTCTCATGAACTTCGCCTATCGCGGTGAGCACCACAAAAAGGCAATTGCCCTTACCAAAAAGCACAATTGGTATTCCGAAGAGATGTTTGCAAGGTTTGTAGTGAAGGAGTTGGTTTCATAGCTCATGACCCATTTACTTCCTTAAATTCGTCCAATCAAATTTTCATTCAACTGTTAACTAAAATATGCTCAACTTCGACCTACAAAATCCAGTAAAAATCCTTTTTGGAAAAGGACAAATAGCCAAACTTAAATCTCAAATACCTGCAGGTGCTAATATACTTGTGCTCTATGGCGGAGGTAGTATCAAAAAAAATGGTATCTACGAGCAAGTGACTGAGGCTCTCAAAGATTTTGACTATACAGAGTTTGGCGGAATACCTGCTAATCCAGAGTACGAAGTGCTACTAGATGCTTTAGCTATTATCAAATCTGAGAAAATAGATTTCTTGCTAGCCGTAGGTGGTGGTTCGGTAATAGACGGAACTAAGTTTCTCGCATCGGCCGCTCTGTATAAAGGTGAAGAGCCTTGGGATATACTAGCTAAAAATATTCGCACCGAAGTAGGAATGCCGTTTGGTACCGTGCTTACACTACCTGCCACAGGTACAGAAATGAATAGCGGCTCCGTAGTATCTCGCAGAGAAATAGGCCAAAAACTTGGAATGGGTGGACCAGGATTATTTCCTAAATTTAGCATATTAGACCCTACCGTAGTAGCTAGTATACCACAGCGTCAGTTGGCTAATGGGATAACAGATGCTTTCACTCACGTAATGGAGCAATATATGACCTACCCGATAGGTGCAGATTTACAAGACCGTTTTGCCGAAAGTATAATGAGTAGCTTGATAGCAACAGCTCCTAAACTGATGAAAGATCCTGCAGACTATACTATTGCTGCTAATTTCATGTGGTGCTGTACTATGGCTCTGAACGGACTCATACAAAAAGGCGTACCAAACGACTGGGCTATACACGCTATAGGTCACGAGCTTACTGCATTATATGGTATAGATCACGCTCGTACGCTGGCTATTATAGCTCCAAGACATTACACACACTTCTTGGATAACAAAAAAGAAAAACTCGCCCAATACGGCGAAAGGGTTTGGAATATTACTGAAGGAACTCTAGAAGAGCGAGCTAAAGCTGCCATAGCAAAAACAGAAGAATTTTTCCACTCTATGGATATACCTACTCGTCTATCTGACTATACCGACCAATATGAGGGTACTGCTGAGAAAGTAAGCGAAACACTTCGTGAACGTGGCTGGGTAGCTCTAGGTGAGCGTAAAGCTGTAACTCCAGAGGCCGTTAAGGTGATTGTGGAAGGGAGTTATTAGCAACGACAAAATCCACAACAAACTAAAACATTAAGGATTTTAGAACAACAGTACCAGCACTCTAGAAACCTTATTCCCAACTAAAAGAGTGTATACTCCTGAATCATAACCAGATACGTCAATTTTAAGGTTTGACATATTATTGTTTTCATTCCTGTAGATCTCCTTACCATGTGAATTGATCAGTCGTATTTCACTGTCCATGTCCGTAGCTGTTAATTCTATGTTTAGCCTATCCGAGGCGGGATTAGGATACACGTTTAGTCTTTCTTGAGCAAAGAACTTTAAACTTGCTCCGTCCTCTCCTATCTTGGTCACACCTGAGCTAGTAGCTACCCAAATGGCATCATTTTCGTCTACGGCAAGAGCTCTTATCGTCGGGCCTACCATACCATCAGTCTCGTCATAGTCTGTCCATGTAGAGCCATCAAATTTCGCAACACCCCCAACGGTAACTAGATAATCTACATATATGCCTGTCCACACATTTCCTTTAGAATCTACCACGATATCTTCTACAGGATTCAATGTGTCCGGCATTGGCATTTCATACATTCTAGTATGGTTCGTTTGCCAAACCATAGCTTCAGAAAAAACCGAGACTCCACTAGAAGTGCCTACCCACACATTGTCAGAAGCATCTACCGCTAAAGCAGTCGTATTATTACTTACTAAACCTTCTGAATCTGTAATTAGTGTAAAGTCTGTCCCATCAAACAAGGCCAGTCCACCTAATCCAGTGGCCATCAAAATATCCCCATTTTTGAGCTCTACTATATCCTCTACTCCTCCAAAAGGTAATCCGTCAGCAGATTTATATGCCTTGAAAATCGTACCATCATAAAGAGTAGCCCCATTGTAATCGCTTATCCAAATGTCTCCATTACTTACCTCAGTGAGGTTAGTAATTCGATTACTTCCAAGCCCGTCTGAGGTAACATAGGTAGTCCAGGTGCTTCCAGAGTATTTACTAACTCCGTAGTCTCCTCCTGTCCAAATATCTCCATCTATAGCTATAAGAATAGAAGACACATTATTATTTGCTAGTCCAGGATGAGTAGTCGTATTCATCACCTCCCATGTACTTCCATCATAAATAGCTATCCCTTTTTGAGTGCCAAACCACATAGTACCATTTCCGTCACTCGCTAGACAAAGTACATTATTACTCGGAAGGCCATCAAGGTCCGTATATGATTTGAAAGATTGGGCATTTGCTGCCGATAGTGAGCACACTATAAACAGAATTGTAGATGCTAGTTTCATAATTTTAATAACTTTTTGGTGATTATAATTTGGTTATTGTGAAGAATAACAAAGTAAATCCCGGTCTGAAAGCTACTTATGTCATACTCACTTAATCCTTTAGTTGCTTTATCCTTGAGCAGAACTTGACCTTGAGAATTTATTATTTCAATAGTACCTGCCACATCTGACTCTACAAATAGTCTGTTGTTTGCTGGATTAGGGAATACCTTAATCTCTGCTGCTGTAACTTCATTTACAGATAATCTTTTACCCGAATTGAATGCT
Organism: Bacteroidota bacterium; assembly: GCA_003484585.1. Lineage (GTDB taxonomy): Bacteria > Bacteroidota > Bacteroidia > NS11-12g > UBA9320 > UBA9320. Next base: position 4,239 of record DNBZ01000245.1, read on the forward strand.
TCAGGTGTCGGCTCCATTAATACAAACGGTCCCGTTCCATTTGGGTACCTGCCAGAGGTAATATTGCTAGCCTGACCACCAAAAGTTACTTCATCTCTTATCTCACCGCCATTAGACAGATATATAGCCTCTCCACCAGATGCCAATTTAAAATTAGTGTGTAATATTCCGTCTTCTTCATCATTATCTGCCCATATAAGTGCATACTCTCCTGCCGCAATACTTATCTCTGGGAGACCCCACTGTCCCAAATCATTTATATCGTCAGACAAAAAATATCCCAGTAAATTGATCGTCGTATCTCCATTATTAAATAGCTCTATCCAGTCTTCAAATTGTCCATTTTCATCTGAAATGATAGTTGAGTTAGATGCACAAAACTCATTGATAACCAGTTGCTTTACTTCTCTTATTTCATAAAAATTATACGCGGCATTGCTCGGAGAGAAAGTTCCCGCAGAATCATTTTCTGCATATACATAATAATCTAAGTTGGCACTTGAAGAAGAGATGCTAGCTCCATAAATACCGTCCATAGCTTGATCATCTCCAGCTAATCCGTCATCCTTCATCTCCATTCTATTAAATAGTCCTCCTATCTCGTCTCTGTAATAAAGATAGACCATAGATGCTAACGTCACTGAAGAAGTGATTTGAAAACTTGTCTCACTTTTAGTATCTAAAGGCTCTGCAATACTAGGAGCACCTATCGGAGATATTCCCGTATAGTTTAGCAGATATGTACTGCGAGCGTCCATTAAATCAGTAATTCCTGGATAGTCTACTAAGTCTTGAACCGTACTTGTCTTATTAGCTAAAAAATCTTCGTTAGAATAAAACTTATTGGTATCATTACTTACATCAGATTTTATTAAATCCTGCAGCTCGTCCAATTCATCTTTGTACGCTTCATTGGCAAAATGCTCTTGCACTATTGCTCGTATGTGGGCTAAGTACATTCGTTCTCGTTGGCCCGTATTAATTACGTTTCTAATCAAAGGTCTGGGATGCACTGAGAAACTATTGACGTGTGCTAGCGGGTCCATCGTCTTCGCTTCTTCTACCGTGAAACCTCTGAAGAAGTCAGAAGCATCTGTTAACCTAAAACTACCAAAGGACTGATTCATGTCCCAAAGTATTGGATTGAACTGTCCGTTCTTATCTTCATACAAGTAGTAATTTTGGGCATAGCCTATATAGCTATCAAAATTTATCAACGTATAGTTTAAAGCATGCATCCAAAGTGCTCTATCTACATTTAGTACTTGCTCTATATCCGTCGGGTTATTATTTAGCTTATCTATTAAGTTATAAAACGCTGCCCATCCTTTATCCGACTTTAGTTCGTAGAAGGAATAATAATCAGAGGTGTCGGTACCTGGACTATTACTCAGGTTGCTATTTTCACCATTGAGGTTCACTGTGCTAGGGTTACCCTTAATAAAAGTACCATCTGAGGATCCAAAATGCTGAGCAAGAAACGAATTGTCTACGGACTCTACACTCGTATATACTCCCCAGAAAACGTCATTGATATACACCTTACAGTAATTTGACTGTGAAGCAGGCATATAGTTCCTTGCTATTTTGTATGAGAGTATTTCTCTGACAAAAGAAGGATCTTGTATCACATTTCCGAGCTTAATCTTATCTACTCCGAAATGATTTTGATCAATCGTATAGTCTAATTTGATATTAAATGGATTTTTAGCACGATTTATACTCACAGAGCTAAACCCCTTATATCTTACCCCTATGCTATCGTAATACACCCCATCTACCCATGCAGCTGCAAGAAGTCTTTCCTCATCACCATCTACATAAAAACTATCTAGAATATGACCCCAGTTTTGCTGTTCAAAAACAAGCTTAACTTCGGAAACATGCGATGTATTATGGAACCATGTCTGCCCTCGTGAAGAAAAAACGGCCACAATGCATAGTACAAATACAAGTGTCTTTCTCACGATCTATTGAGCTAGAATCAGCGATTTAGTAACTTTGGTTTCCCCTGTTAAAATGGAAAGAATGTATTGTCCATTTTCTAAATCTCGTAATGATAATTCAACTTGATTTTTACTTTGTAAAACAACCTTTCCCAACATATCCATAACACTAATCTCAAAGTCAGATATATGATCTAGACCAGAGACTGTAATCGTACCGTAAGATGGGTTAGGAGATACTTTTACAGTATTTGCTGCTATTATTATTCCTACAGAACTAATTTCTACTTCACATGGATTATCTAGCAAGGCTATAATACCTGGATGTGCACATTCTCTTCTGAAACCTTTAGGAGGGCCATCGCTATATTGCCATACTATATTATCATTACTATCTACTTCATACATATATTGCTTAGATACCGCTACGAAGATATTCCCATTTGATAGTCTATCAGAAGCTGATTGCCCAGTCGAAGTAGCTTTACACTCGTGCCTCCATTGATGTGCCGCT
>DNBZ01000184.1 GCA_003484585.1 Bacteroidota bacterium
TCTCACTCCTTGACTAGCGTAGTCTTTTTTAAGTTCCATTTTGTCATGAAATTCAAAAGGACCTACTTCAATAGTCTTCATTTGCTGAATAGGGAAGTAGAGGATTACGCCTTTTTTTACCCAATCGTTTACTTGCCACCCAGTTGCTGTGGGTTCTGCACATCTAAGTTGACCCTTGTCTATAAGCTCTATAAGTTCTCTTATGGCTGCTATAGTTTTGTCTTCTTTTAGTAAATCTCGGTTTTCCCAAGCGGCTAATATGGTCTCTTTAAGTTCTTTCATTTTATAACAATGCGAATGTATTGATAATAAATAATTTTTATAGGATATAAGAAATACTGGGGAGCAACCAGCTGGCTAATAGGAGAATCCTTTAGCTAAGCTCTACTGACATTTTACCATCTATCTCGCTATAGGTAATGTGCTCCATTAGGGTAGTAGCCAGCGATATCCCAACATAATTTGCCTGTATAGGATATACATGATGATCTCTATTAGCTAAGACTACGGTTTTGATACTCTTAGGATTGTGGTTTAGAATTTCTTTGAGAGCCGCAGCCATAGTTTTTCCAGAGTTAAGCACATCATCTACCAGAACTATAGCTTGGTTTGATAGGATCGCAGAGTCAGCAAGTTCAACCGGTGAACCCAGAGGGTCATTTTTATTTACCGATATTATAATGTTTTGTACCTCCAAGGTACCAAACTTTTTTAGTCTATCACAAATTTTAGAAGCTACACTAGCACCTCGTTTATCTAACCCCACTAAGATTATTTTTTTCTCTTGGTGGTGGTTTTCTAAAATTTGCCAAGCTATTCGGTCCAATTTTAGAGATATTTCTTCGTGTGTTAGTATAGTGGTAGCCATAGTATTATACTTTAAAAGGAACAACTCCTTGATTTTTGATTTCTAAAATTTCATTGTGCACTTTCATAGTTTGCTCAATGAGAGAACGTACACCGTCATTGTATATTATCCAATCAGCCATACTCATTCTCTGCCTATCGGTAGTTTGATTTTGTATTCGTTTTAGAATGTCTTCACGCTTTACGTGATCTCTTTTTATGATTCGCTCTATCCTAGTTTCTATAGGGCTGTTTACTACTATTACTTTGTGTAGAGTTTTGAAACTATTGCTCTCGAATAGCAGAGCAGCTTCTTTGAGTGAATAAGGCTCATCCTTGTGCTGAATAGCCCATTGTTCATAATCACTTTTTACCGCAGGGTGTACTATGCTATTTAGAATCTCTAGTTGATTTTGATTATTGAAGACTACCTTAGCTAGGTACTCTCTATTCAAATCATTGTTTCGTGTATAAGCATCCCACCCAAAATTACTAATGATGGCTTTCTTGAGCTCCTTATCATTGTTCATTATCCATTTAGCACGAGCATCTGCGTCATATATTGAGATACCTAGTTGTCCAAATATCTTACATATTGTAGACTTACCAGCACCCATGCCTCCGGTTATTCCAATTCTAAGGTGTTGCATTTAGCTATTCAGCTGCTTCTTCGTTTTCTAATAGTATAGAAGCATCTAAGCTAAGTGCAGCTCTATTAATTTTAAGTTTTTGGCCTCCACCTGTATCTACAGTAACAGTAAGGTCTTTTAGTTCCACTATTTTACCGTGGATACCACCGGTAGTTACTATCCTATCTCCCTTTTTTAATTCAGCTAGATATGACTTTTGTTTTTTTTGCTTCTTTATCTGTGGTAAAAAGAAGAAAATATACATTACTGCTATAAGCAGTATCGGAAAAATAAATTGACTATTCATTAGGTGCTTTCTTTTTTACAAATACTTTGATTTGAAGCATTGTTTTAACGGGATTAGTATTTGCCAAAATAGTAATGTCTTTAGTAACGATGTCACTCTTGCCAGCACTATTAAACTCAACTTTTATCTCACTAGATTCTCCTGGAGCTATTGGCTCTTTTGGAGGACTAGGAATAGTACAACCGCAACTTGCAGTAGCACTAGATACTACCAAGTCGCTATTGCCTACATTGGTGAATTTAAAAGTATGCTCTACACGCTCACCTTCAGTGATCGTTCCAAAATCCCAAGCCATAACATCATCTTTAAACTGCATCTTAGGCTCTTTAGCTCCATTGTTGTCAGTTTCTATAATAGCGGCATCTAGTTCAGACGAATCTTTTGGCCCACTGCTGCAACTTGCAACAAGGATAAAAGAGACTAGTAAGTAAAAAATATTTTTCATGGTTCTTTAATATGTAATTTTTCTGATATGTTATATTCAAGTCAAAGGTAATATATTAGTTTCTAACCTATGAGTCCTCTGCCTTTTTTATGAATGAGATCTTGGCTCTTCCATTCATTTAAAATTTTATCTAGTGTCCCATTTAGAAATTTCGAACTTTTTGGGGTGCTGTACATCTTTGCTATTTCTATATACTCATTTAGGGTAACCTTAACGGGTATCATAGGCATGTATTTAAACTCAAGTAAAGCCATCATCATAAGCACAAAGTCTATTTTAGTGATTCTATCACTGTCCCAACCCGGAGTGTACTCATTTATGTTTTCCTCTAGCTCACTGCGATGTTCGAAATACTTAATTATAAGCTCTTCGGCCATACTTAAGTCCTCTATTTCATTTTTGAAAAGAGCAGGTATCTTTACTAGTTGAGTCTCTTGGTAGTCTACAAATATTCTCTCTAAGCTTTTTAGAATAGGAATTTTCTCGTCGTACCAGTAAATATTCTTATCTTCCATGAGTTGCTCGAACTCTACAGACTGTAGCAATAAAAATTTATATACATAAAGTGTGAAATCTATGTAGTCTTGGTCAGTGAGATCACTAGCCATAGCCGTGGCATATTCGTCAGATTTTTTTATTTCCTTATACAGTAAAAACATTATATCTCTCTCTTGCTGCCAATCAAAAGTAGGCTTGATAAGATACTTCTTCATCTCCTCGGTCTCTGCTAATTGGATGATGAATGGGTTTTCTGTAATAAGTTTAAAACTTTTGATGTCTGCTTCTAGGGGAATATATTTATACTCACTTGGATTATGTTCTGAGTCTATGAAATGACTGAACTCCACTCCAAAACTTAAAACTCCTAGTAAGTTAGTTCCCATGCCCTTCATGGATTTTTGAACATTATGCACTACCGTAGAAGGTCTAGTGTTTTCTTGACCGAACTCACCAAACAATCCTTGGAAGCTTTTTATTCTGATTAAACGTCTATTTAACATGGAACGAAATTGAGGGGCAAACCTAAGTAAAAAATGGACTGGACTTATACTTTATTTAGCTTATTAAATAAGGCAAGGAAACATTCATTAAATCAAAGCATGGTAGTCCTAAAAAGTGGCTAGTTCTTAGCCACTTTTTAATCCATTAAATCCTTTGCTTAGAAATGCTTATTACTAATACGTAGATTGAACACTCAAAATATCATCAATTCTTTTTTGAGCAAGAAGTGTAGCGGCTTTTTGAGTATGAATATTTTGTGCTTCTGCCAGCTTGTAAATATTCAGTGTAGTATCAAATATTTTTTCGGTATCTCTCATTGCATTCTCTCTGTTGTATCCTATGTGCTCTGAGTATACATTAATCAAACCACCTGCATTTATCAAGAAATCTGGAGCATATAGTAAGCCCTTTTGTTTTACAAGCATTCCGTGCTCTTCTTCCTCAGCAAGCTGATTGTTAGCGGCACCTGCTATTATACTGCAGTTTAGAGAATTGATGTTTTCTGTATTTAGGATAGCACCCAAGGCACAAGGAGCAAAAATGTCAGCACCTACACTATAGATATCTCTACCATCTACTACAGTTGCACCATAGTTTTTTACTGCATAATCCAAGCTTTCCTTATTAATATCTGAAACGGTGATTTGAGCACCTTCCTTATGTACCAGTTCTACAAGGTGCATTCCTACCTTGCCTATTCCTTGTATAGATATTTTTTTGCCAGCTAGGCTATCTGACCCATATGCTTTTTTAGCACTAGCTTTCATCCCCATATATACACCGTAAGCTGTTACAGGAGATGGATCTCCGCCACCACCCATGCTCTCGGGTAAACCTACTACACTTTCCGTTTCCATATTCACGTACTCCATATCTTTAGTAGTAGTACCTACATCCTCAGCAGTTATATATTTACCATTAAGGTTTTCTATAAATCGGCCAAACTTACGCATCAACGCTTCAGATTTGTGCTTATTGGCATCGCCTATAATAACCGCCTTAGCTCCACCTAAATTTAATCCAGAGATGGCAGCTTTGTAAGTCATTCCTCTAGAAAGTCTTAAGACATCTTTTAGAGCATCAGCTTCTGTGGCATAATTCCACATACGTGTGCCGCCCAAACCAGGGCCTAAAATAGTATTATGAATTGCTATTATAGCTTTTAGACCACTAGCATTATCATTACAAAATACTATTTGCTCGTGATTAGTATTGCTTATGTCTGCAAAAAGATCGAGATGAGTGTCGGGGCTAGAAATGGTAGATGTGTTCATACATTTTTAAAAAGATTATAAGATTTAGGATTTGTAACTTTGCTGCAAAAGTAAATTAAATTTAACTTAGAGATTACAAACGTTTGAAAGCATTAAGCACACTACTTAAATATTTTAAGAAATATAAATGGAATTTAGTAATAGGTTTTTTCTTTATTCTGCTATCCAATGTGTTTGCTACGGCTATCCCTTCGATAGTAAGAGAAACCGTAGACGGTTTAGATTCTTTGGATAGCTCTAAATTTTATGCGAGCTACGTTCCAGATTATTTTCATACCCCTCTTAAATTCTCTATTTTAGGTGGTTTGCTGATTT
>DNBZ01000147.1 GCA_003484585.1 Bacteroidota bacterium
GCTCCTTCGAAGGTTTGGCTTACCAATACTTTAGAATCATGCTGTGAGAATCCCATTTTCAATGCTGCGTCTAACATGGATTGCATAAAATAGAATACGTAGGCAGGACCGCTACCCGAGATCCCCGTAGATTTATTGATGAAATCCTCATTTTCTACGTGTATAGAAGTACCTGTAGAATCCAATAAATTACGTACGGCTATCTGTTCTATTTTAGTCACCGCTGGAGTCTCTGTAAAAGCAGTTACCCCTTTGCTTACCTTGGCTGGTAGATTAGGCATGGCTCGCACTACCTTCTGTAGTCCGGTAGCATTTACGATGTAGTCCAGAGTTATCCCTGCCATTAGAGATACCAATACTTGCTGTGAGCTTAGTAGTGGTTTTATCTCTTCAAAAAGGGCCTCGCAGTGATAAGGTTTTACGGCTAAAAATATAATATGAGCGTGTTTTACAGCCTTTGTTATATCATCATACACACAGAACCTAGAGTCCTCTTTGAGTTGTTGTCTTACGTCTTCACTTTTGTCATAGATAAGCAGGTGCTTATTCTTAATATGGGGAGAGTCTACCATCCCTTCGGCAAAGGTTAATCCCATATTGCCGGCTCCTATCATTAGTACTTTCATCTTATATGGGTATAGTAGGTATACGCTTGCGAAATACCTAATGTTTTATAGATAACTTAGAGAATGCCTTTTGTTATACAAAGCAAAAAAAACGCAGCTCTCATTAAAAGCTGCGTTTTCGGTATTGTGTTTATTCTTATGTTTCTACTTCGCAAAATTCACCGCTCTACGCTCACGTATTACAGTAATTTTGATTTGTCCTGGGTAGATCATTTCCTTCATTATCTTCTGTGAGATATCAAATGAAAGTAGGTCTGCCTGCTTATCGTCTAGTGAGTTGCTATCTACTATTACACGTAGTTCTCTACCTGCTTGTATGGCAAATGATTTTTCTACACCTTCAAATCCAAGTGCTAGTTTTTCTAAGTCTTGTAATCGTTTGATATAGTTTTCACTATCCTCTCTACGTGCTCCTGGCCTAGATCCACTTATAGCGTCACAAGCCTGTACTATAGGAGAGTAGAGGTTAGTCATTTCTATCTCATCGTGGTGAGCTCCTACTGCATTACATACTTCTGGATGCTCTCCAAACTTTTCGCACAGTTTCATACCGAGTAATGCGTGTGGCATTTCACTATCACTATCAGGCACTTTACCTATATCGTGTAGTAGTCCTGCTCTCTTAGCTCGCTTAGCATCTAAGCCAAACTCTGCTGCCATAGTAGCACAGAGATTAGCTACCTCTCTACTGTGTTTTAGTAGATTCTGTCCGTATGAAGAACGGAATCTCATACGACCTACCATACGGATAAGCTCTGGGTGCAGTCCGTTAACACCAAGATCGATTACTGTTTTTTCACCGTACTCGTTTATTTCTTGCTCTACGTCTTTCTTCGTTTTCTCTACTATTTCTTCTATACGTGCAGGGTGTATTCTACCATCTGCTACTAGTCTGTGGAGTGCTAGTCTAGCTATCTCTCTTCTCACCGGGTCAAAACCAGAAAGAATAATAGCCTCTGGAGTATCATCCACTATTATTTCTATACCTGTAGCTGCTTCTAGTGCTCTAATGTTACGACCTTCTCTACCGATTATACGACCTTTTATGTCGTCATTATCTATATTGAATACAGTAACCGAGTTCTCTATAGCTTGTTCTGCTGCTGTACGCTGTATCGTTTGAAGAATCATTCGCTTAGCATCTTTATTAGCAGATAGCTTCGCTTCTTCTATTATTAGTTTTTGCTGGCTTAGTGCTTCAGTACGAGCATCTTTGGCTACAGCTTCTATCATTTGAGTTTTAGCGTCTTCCTTACTCAATCCAGCTATTTTTTCTAATTGAGAAATCTGTGCACTTATTTGATCTTTTAGTTCCTCTTGTTTTAACTTTACTATATCTACTTGGCTATTTAGATTTTTCTTAACCTCGTCTAGCTCTTTTTCTTTTTGAGTGTTATGAGATATTTTGGCATCTAGGCTTTGCTCTTTTCTTTTTACATCATTAAAACGCTCATCCAGTTCCTTATCCTTATCTCTGGTAGACTGATTGTGATCATTTTTAAGCTTGTGAAATTTCTCTTTTGCTTCTAACTCACGCTCTCTCTTATAAGAGTCCGCTTTAGATTTAATAGATTCTGCTTTAGATTGTGCATTGGCCAGTATAGACTCAGCCTTAGCTTCAGTTTCTATAGCTTTGGTACTTGTGTTTTTGCTAGCGATTACCCATGCTACGCCTCCTCCTACGAGTAGTGCTACTATGGCTGCTATAATTGTTGTCATCATTTTTCTTTTTCTTTTTGAGTGTTTAAAAAATATGACTAAACGTGTGAAGAAGTGATTATCCGTATTCTTATTTTAAATATCGAGCAAATGCTCTAGTTCTTTAAGCTTAGCATTTATGTTTTCTAAATCTAAATCTAAATCTAGGTCTTGGTTATTGCTTCCTTTCTCTTCAGAGGCAAATTCTAAGGCTACCATAGAGAGAGCGTCTTGCTTATCCTGTACCGAAAAGTTATCGATATAGAATTTTGCCCTTTCATTTATTGTTTTGGCCGCACGACGCACGCCTCCTTCTTCGGAGGTTTTGATGCGTAGCGGATAAAACCGATCACATATATTTACTTTTATGGATATCTCTTGTTCAGACATTGTAGCCTGTTTGGTTGTTTTGGTTTATTGTTTTATTAACGTCAAGCATTGGTCTATCTCCTTAATTATCTGGTCTATTTGTGATTTGAACTCAGATGAATCTGTAGATGAGCCTGCACTCTCTGCAAGTTTACTAATTTTATTTGTTTCTTCAGTGTTTAGTAATATTTGCGTTTTAGTTTCTAGTTCTTGATTTAAAATCTTGTTTTCTATCTTAAGTTGCTCGTTAGCATCTTCTAGTATCGTACACTTGCTTTTTAGCTGTTTAATGTGAAATTCTATGTTTTCTAATCGAGCAAATAGTTCCATTATTTTCTAATAAGAGCGTTGAGGTTAGATTCGAAGTTAGTGATTAATTTCACCATTAATGCATCTATCTCTTTGTCCTCCATCGTCTTTTTGGGATTATATAAAAAGAATGCTACTGCCAAAGATTTTTGGTTTTCTGCTAGTGGTTTGCCTTCGTACACGTCAAACAGGAGTATGTCTGTAAGGACTTGCTGCAGTGTTTGTTTGGCTATTTTTTCTACTTCTTTGTAACTTATGGCCTTGTCTAGCACTAGAGATAGGTCTCTTCGTACTACGGGGAATGTTGGAATTTCTTGTAGCTTTATAGTACTGTTTGCTAGTTGTAAGCAAGCATCCCAGTCTACGTGTACAGATATAGCGTCTTGTTTTAGTCCATGAGCTTTCATCTGCTGCTTGGTGATAGTACTTACTGTCACTAGTTTATCCAGTTGCTTCGGTGCTATATTTAGTTTCTTGAAAACATGGGCAACTACAGCTAGTAATTGGTCTGTCGTAGCTTTCTCACTCTTAGTACTCCAGTGCTCTGGGTGTCTATTTCCTGAGAAGGTAAGTTGTAAGGATTCTAGTTCTACGTACTTGCCATCTCTCTTGAAATAGGTCTTTCCGAACTCATAAAATTTGAGATTAGAATTTTTACGATTCACATTATAAGCTACAGAACTGAGTGCTGAGTTTACAAGCTCCATTCGCATTACGTTCATGTCTTGGCTCAAAGGATTGAGCATATATACGGCTTCTGCCAGTTGGTCATCGCTGTATAGCTTGCTTGCTACCAGTGAGTTGTTCATTATCTCATTAAAACCTATGCTGCTTAGGTATTCACTTACTTTGGTTTTAATCTTGTTAGGTGAGTCCTTGGCTATCACAGAAGGTACGTAGTTTACTTTCTGTGGAATTGGAATACTATCAAAACCATATACACGTAGTATCTCTTCGTAGATATCTACCGGTCTTTCTACATCTGGTCTGTAGCGAGGTACTTCTAAAAATAGGTTGCGATTGTTATTTGCTTTTATTTTAATCTCTAGGCTCTGTAGTATTCTAAGGGCATCATCTTCTGGGATTTCGTGTCCTACGAATTTATTTAGCTCGTCTAGTTTTATTTCTATCTGTAGTGGCTCTATTATTTCTGGGTACACATCTACTACCTCTGAAGCTACTTCGCCACCAGCCTCTTTTAAGATAAGGTTTACTGCTCTGGTCAGAGCAAAGCTTACCATCTCGGGGTCTGTACCCCGTTCAAACCTGTAACTAGCGTCTGTGTTTAGCCCAAAGCTCTTAGCCGTTTTACGCACAGCCGCAGGATTAAAGTATGCACTCTCTATAAAAATAGTGCTAGTACTACTAGTCACGCCAGAATCTATACCGCCCAATACACCTGCTAGGGCAAGTGGTTTGTCAGCATCTGCTATGATAAGATGTTTTTCAGTTAGTTCTCGTTCTACCTCGTCTAGTGTCGTAAGTTTCTCTCCCTGCTTTGCATACCTGGCTACTATTTTATTGCCAGATAATCTGCTGTAGTCAAAAGCATGAAGTGGCTGACCTATCTCATGTTGTATGAAATTGGTGATGTCCACTACATTATTTATTGGTTTAAGATCTATCGACTGTAGTCTCTTTTTAAGCCAATCTGGTGATTCTTTTATTTCTACACCCGTGATAGTGATACCACTATATCTTGGTGTAGCCCTAGCATCTCCTATGCTTACATCTACTCGCATCTGCCCACGAGCATCTATGCTTTCTATGCTTGGTTTTCTGTACTTTTCACCTGTAAGTGCTTGTAGTTCGCGAGCTACGCCCATATGAGAGATAGCGTCACCTCTATTAGGTATGATGGCTATTTCTAATTGATGATCAGTTTCTACCTTATATATATCTGTGAGTGGAGTACCAGGAGTAAGGCTACTGTCTAGTACCATTATGCCAGATTTATCTGAACCCAGTCCTATTTCATCTTCACCGCATATCATCCCTTCAGATGCTTCGCCACGGATTTTAGCTTTTTTTATCTCAAAACTTCCTTCGTCAGAGTAAAGCACAGTACCCACAGGAGCTACTATTACTTTTTGCCCGGCATCTACATTAGGAGCTCCGCACACAATGTTTAGTATTGTGCCATTTCCTATGTCTACGGTAGTCTTATTCAGCTTGTCTGCCCCTGGGTGCTTTTCTATGGTGAGTACGTGTCCTACCACTAGACTCTTAAGTCCTCCTTTTATAGATTCAGTTTTCAGAATATGCTCCACCTCTAACCCACTCATAGTTAGTTTTTCACAAATTTCTTCTAAAGGTAATTCTAAGTTGATGAATCGTTTTAACCAGTTGTATGATATCTTCATGATATAAGCTAAGGGCGAAGATAATTGGCTATTTGTAAACTTAGGTTTTCGGCCGACCTTTTTATCTGATTTTTGTTAATCTTGCATAATTATTATGCCAATAGATAAAATAGTACAAGAAACGGTAACTGAGGTGGAGAATGTAGATTACTGGGTAAACTATCTCACAGAATTAGGAGAAACATACTTGCCAAAGGTAGCTGCAGCTATACTTACGTTGGTTATTGGGTGGTGGTTAATCTCACGGATTAATCGTTGGTTCAAAAAAATACTGATTAAAAGAGAAGTCGAAATATCCTTGATCCCATTTCTATGCAGTTTGGTCAATGCTTTACTAAAAGTTTTACTTCTCGTTACTGTAGCCTCTATGGTAGGTATAGCCACGACTAGTTTTATAGCGATCTTAGGTACAGCATCTTTGGCAGTAGGTTTAGCCTTGCAAGGGAGTTTGTCTAATTTCGCGGGAGGTGTAATTATACTTCTTTTTAAACCTTTTAAAGTAGGGGATTTGATAGAGAGTGACGGGATTATGGGTGTGGTACAAAGCATTACGGTACTTAATACTATTCTAGCCACACCAGCGGATAATACTGCGATACTTCCTAACGGACAAGTAGCTAACAATAAAGTGCTTAACTACACCAAAGAAAACAATAGACGAGTAGATCTTACGATAGGCATAGGCTATGATGAAGATATTGATAAGGCTAAAGCGGTTTTGCTAGAAGCAATGAAAAAAGTTCCTAAAGTTTTGGAAAGTCCAGCTCCATTTGTTGGGATTATTGGTTTTGGGGATAGTTCAGTGGATTTAGCTGTAAGACCATACGCCAAATCAGGGGAGTATTGGGATGTGTACTTTGCAGCTAATGAGGCTATTAAAAAAACTCTAGATGATAATAACATAGAGATACCCTACCCGCATCAAGTGGAAATTAGGAAATAGTAGCTTTGCACTGCCCCGATGGTGCTCAAGATTGGTTGCCTAGTTTTTTGGTTTTATATCTGCATCAGGTTTTAGCCTGCCTTAAGCTTAGATCTAATTAAGCATCTTCAGCACCAATTCTGGAGGTCTGCAGACCATAGCCTTGTCTTCAGTTTCTACTATTGGGCGTTCTATAAGCTTTGGGTTAGCCACCATAGCATCTATGATTTGGCTATCGCTTAGGTCTTTGCCTTTGTAGTTTTCTTTCCAAATAGCTTCGCCTTTACGCACTAGTTCCATAGGTGCTATACCTATTTTCTTGATTAATGCTGTAAGTTTAACCTTGGTCAGTGGATTATTAATATAGTCTATTATCTCAACTCCATCTTGTGGAATCAAGGCTAGACATTGTCTGCTCTTAGAGCATCGGTTGTTATGGTAGATCTTCATACTTAACTCCCTGGAGCACCCATTACAGTGGTATACTTCAGTACCAGTTTTTTATCTGGGAATATGCGTTTGTAGCAGCTTTGTATAGCAAGTGTGGCCTCGTGAAAACCACAAAGGATGAGCTTTAACTTGCCTTCGTACTGATTGATATCGCCTATGGCGAATATGCCCGGCACATTGGTTTGGTAGTCTTTAGTATCTACGAGTATAGCTTCCTTGCCTAGGTCTAGTCCCCATTCTTTTATGGGTCCTAGTTTTGGGCTTAGCCCAAATAGTGGAATGAAGTAATCTGAATCAATCTCTGTTACGGTTCCGTTATTTTCGGTTACAGTAATTTTATCCAGCTCATCGCCACCCTCTAGTGCAGATATTTGAGCCTCGGTAATTAGCGTCATTTTGCCTGTGGCTACTAGGGTTTCTACTTTTTCTACAGAGTCTAATGCACCTCTGAAAGAAGTACGTCTGTGTACTAAAGTAACTTCACTAGCTACGTCTGCTAAGAATATAGACCAGTCCAATGCACTATCTCCACCGCCAGCTATTACTACTTTCTTATCTCGAAATTTTTCAGGTTCTTTGATAATATAGTCTACTCCGTGATCTTCAAACCTTTCTAGGTTTGCTAACTCTGGTTTGCGAGGAGCGAAACAGCCCAAACCTCCTGCTATCAAAATGTTAGGAGCTTTGTGAGCGGTGCCTCTATTCGTAGTTACTATAAATTGGCCGTCATCTGTTTTTTCTATACTCTCAGCTCTTTCTCCCAATGTAAATCCGGGATTAAAAGGCTTTACTTGTTCCATTAGATTGTCTACCAACTCACCTGCCAATATGCTTGGAAATCCTGGAATATCATAGATTGGTTTCTTAGGATATATCTCTGCTAGCTGGCCTCCTGGCTGTGGAAGGTAGTCTATCAGGTGACACTTTAGCTTAAGTAGTCCTGCTTCGAAAATGGCAAAAAGCCCCGTAGGTCCTGCACCTATTATTATGATGTCTGTTTCTATCACGGGGGCAAAGGTAGTTTGATGAACTTCAATCTCAAACAGATTTATCAAATAGAGCTATGATAAAAATCTATATGTAACAAGAGTCTTTGTTTTTGCGTTTGTAATTTGAACTTGAGTTTGATTATCATTGCCCTATTGAATTGGAATATCTCCATAGCCTACCCTTGGTGGTTTGTATTGCTCTGTTTATTAGTAGGAGCAGCCTATGCAGCTATACTTTATTATAAGTCTAAAGATAGTGAGCGATTTGTAGAATATAAATGGGTGCAAATTTTGTTGCCTATTCTTCGATTTTTACTTGGTAGTATACTAGCATTTTTGCTGCTTGGTCCTGTACTTAAGTATGCAGGATTTATTACCCAGAAGCCTATAATAGCAGTAGTAGTAGATGATTCTAAGTCCATGATTCAAAGTGGCGAGACACTAGAAACTATCTCTAAGCAAGTGGCCGATTTACAGATTAGGTTGTCCGAGAAGTATGAGGTGGATATTATTTCATACAGCAATGTGCCACAGTTTACGACCGTAGATAAACTTACTGCTGCAGGTTCTGAAACCAATATTTCACAAGCACTTAGATATACTAAGGAGCAGTACGTAAATCAAAACCTAGGCGGAGTGGTACTGCTCACAGACGGCATCTACAATGGAGGAAGTAATCCGAGTTTCGTGGCAGAAAACTACAAAGTACCTATCTATACTATAGGATTGGGAGACACTACCGTATATGCAGACATAGGCGTCAATAATGTTTCTCATAATTCTTTAGCGTATTTAGGAAATGAATTTCCTCTGAGAATAGAGGTGAAAGCTACCAAGCTTGCGGGAAAACAGGCCAATATGCAGGTGCTTCTAAATGGTAGCACGATCTTGCAAAAGAGCATCTTTATAGATAAGGAAAATTTCTTTTACGAAGCGGATGTGGTGGCAAAAGCTCAGAAACTGGGTCAGAATAAAGTAGAAGTGCGACTTACTACCTTCGATAATGAAAAGAATAAAGGGAATAATGCATACACACTATACGTGGATGTAATAGATGGTAAAAAGAAAGTTGCAATATGGGCAGAGGCACCACATCCAGACCTTGGTATGTTA
>DNBZ01000253.1 GCA_003484585.1 Bacteroidota bacterium
TCGGGCTCATAACCCGAAGGTCATAGGTTCGAGTCCTATTCCCGCAACTACATTACAGCTTTAGACTTTGGTCTGGGGCTGTTTTTTTTGTTATATTGAAATGAACTACACGGTATATTGTCTTTATTCCTTTAAGTATGATAAGATTTATGTGGGCTACACCTCAGACTTAATATCAAGGTTTCACTCTCACAATAGCTTAGCAACAAAGGGATATACGTTAAGATATAGACCGTGGATAGTAGCTTACACCGAAGAATTGGAATCAAAGAGTGCTGCAATGAAGCGTGAGAAGGAGTTAAAATCTTCCAGAGGAAGAGCTTATTTATGGGATTATATTAGAAATCAGTATAGCTAGTGAGGGCTTATATCCGTCGGCTGACGGACTCAAGTTGTTCCCGTAACCATACAAGAAGGCTTTTGCCTCTTCTTTTTATTCTCTAGGTTTCAGAATAATATTATCAAGCAACCTTACCCCTTCATATTCTATAACGGTAAGCAGTGCAGCACTATCGCATTCGTCCAAAGACGTTATTTCTTCTAAAGTTTCTATATCTACGGCCACAAAATAGTCTATACGAGCACCCTTTTGTGCCTCTATGAATTGTTTAGCCTTTTTTAGTGCATCTACTAAGCTCATCTCGTTTAGGTCGCTTACAAGGTCGGTGAGAGCCTTGTAAATAAACGCAGCATTGTTTCTCCCCTTGTCAGATAAGCGAATGTTCCTAGAGCTCATAGCTAGTCCGCTTAGTTCTCTCTTTATAGGCACTATCACTATTTTAGGTGGCGAGTCGATTAAAGCCGCTAGCCTATTAGCCACTACCGTTTGTTGAAAGTCCTTCTGACCAAAATATGCTTCATCTGGGGCTACAATTTTAAAAAACCTGTATAGCACATTACACACACCTTGGAAATGCCCCGGCCTGCTTGCACCCTCTATTTTGTGATCTATACCCATTAAATCGAACTCCTGTTGAACATACTCTTTTGGATAAACATCCTCGTATTTCGGAAGAAACAGGACATCGCAACCGTGTTTAATGAGAAGATCTATGTCTTTTTCTATAGGTTTTGGATATTTTTCTAAATCGGCCATCTCCCCAAATTGGGTGGGATTTACAAATATGCTACACACTGTAATATCTGATTTAGTTATACTCGCTTCTACTAAAGAAGCGTGTCCTGCGTGGAGTGCTCCCATAGTAGGCACAAACCCAATTGTAACTTTTGGATTGTCTGTGCGTATAGAGTTTAGATAGTTAGAAAGGTCGTCTGAAGCTTTTATTATATGCATATATATACGAAAAAAATACTTAAAATACAATAGTGCCGCGTGATTATTATAGCTAAACACGGCAGTATCTTTGCAATTGTAAAACATTAAGACGTTCTATGGATAATACACAAGAAAGAAAAAAAATTCTATTTATCTCTTCTGAGATGAGACCGTTTTTAGACGGAGATACTCCATTGGCAGAAATCGCAAGGTACTTACCTCAAAAAATTCAAGAAAAAGACAACGAGGTTAGAATCTTAGTTCCACGCTTTGGTGTAATTAACGAAAGAAGAAACAGACTACACGAGGTGGTGCGTTTATCAGGAATGAACATCACTATAGATGACAATGACAACCCACTCACCATCAAAGTGGCGTCTATTCCTAATACCAAAATGCAAGTTTACTTCTTGGACAATGAAGATTTCTTCCACAGAAAATTCATCTACAATGACGAGAACGAAGAGTTCTTTGCAGACAACGACGAGAGAACAATCTTTTTTTGTAAAGGAGCTTTAGAAACAGTTAAAAAGTTAGGCTGGTATCCAGATATCATTCACTGCCAAGGATGGATGACAAGTTTAATACCGCTTTACCTAAAAACTATTTATAAAGATGAACCCGTGTTTTCTAATGCTAAGGTAATATACTCTGTATATGAAAATGATTTTAAAGAAGATCTAGGTCAAGACTTTATGCGTAAAGCAAGTCTAAACTATATAGAGGACCAAGAGCTTGAGCCTTTTTCTAAGGCAGACTGTACTAGCATGCACCTAGGCGGCATAATGCACGCAGATGCTGTGGTACGATGTGATGATATTGATTCGGAAGTGGAGTTGAAACTATCTGCTTCGCAGAAACCGATTTTGAATCATACAAATGATCAAATAGCAGACAACTACCTGAATTTTTACAATTCATTGTTGACTGAAAAGGAATAAAAAAACGTGAATAAAAACAATTTTAAAATAAAAGCTAAGGGGTTAATGCCCCTTTTCTTTTTGCTCATTTTTTTTGGAGCATGTAAAAAAGAGTCTACACAAATAGGTGTTGGCTTGAGTGGTGATTTGACGGGAATTGGCTCAGAAAGTGTTACGTATCAGAATATTCTTACACGAACCGTGCTAGACGATTCCCTTTCTTCAGATAATTTAGTAACCAATATACTAGGAGTAATTAATGATCCTATATTTGGCTACGGTAAGGCAAGTCTAATTGTAGAGCCCCTGCTAACGGAAGAAGGCGGCGATTTTACAAACAAAGATATAGACTCCGTCGTGCTTGTATTGAACTACGATATTGACCAAGTAGTGGGTTTTATTCCTAATCTTCTTAGATATGGAGACATGGAAAGTGAGCTAGAGATAGAGGTATATCAGTTACTAGATACGTTAGAAAATAAGAGGTATACGCATAAGTTTAACCCAACACTTGGTGCTAAGCTAGGCCAGTTTACGGGTAAGTTTAGTTTTGATAGTGTATCTAGAGTGGTAGATGGAGAATCTATAAAAGTGGCACCACAAATGTCTATTACATTAGATAATTCATTTGGAACAACCCTCTTTAATAATGTTTCAAGTACAACTGCCTTTAAGGACGCACTTAAGGGTTTGGTACTAGTGCCAAAGTCTAATCCTATATCTGGAGAAGGAGCTATAGTGGGTATAGAGGCTTCTAATCCATTTTCTGGAATTACCGTGTACTACGACGATTCATTAACTAAGGTTTTCCCGTTAGGTTCTTCATCGGCCAAGATCAATCTTTTTGAAACAACATCTTCTGGGGCCATTGCCTCACAAATGAGCGGAACTGGACATTTTAGTACTACATATGCACAATCTCTTGGAGGTACTAAAATAAAGTTAGATATACCTGAGCTTGATTCTTTTATAGAAATGGGAGAAGAAATAGTAATAAATGAAGCTTCTATTAATTTTATAGTCGACGCTTCAAGTGTTACCTCAAACTATCCTGTGCCTTCTAGATTACTACTACAAATACCGGACACTACAGGCGGCGTAGCGGGTGACAAGTCTATAATCTTTATTGACGCTTTTGATAGATTAAATAATCCGAATTTTGCAGGATTGGCAAACTACGGAGGCGATTATTCAGAAGGGGGATATACCTTTAGATTCAATAGGTATCTACAGCAATTAGTAAAGGAGTATATAGCTACTGGGGTAAATAATTTCAATGGATTTTACCTTAGCGTACCGTCGGATTTTCCCGTTACGCCAGCCAGAACTGTGCTCAATACAGACAATACTACAGGAGCTATGAAAGTTTCTATCACTTATACCAAACTGAATTAGACTCAATCTGTTTAATTTGCAGTAATGTCAGATCTTAAACTAGTCGCTAGACAAGATGAAAATCACCAAAGTGTGATACGTGTTGGCAATGAGACCATAGGAGGCAAGGAGCTTTGCTTAATAGCGGGTCCGTGTGCTGTAGAATCAGAACAACAGCTAGATGAAATCGCAAAAGGCGTTTCAGACTTAGGTATAAAATTCATGAGAGG
>DNBZ01000013.1 GCA_003484585.1 Bacteroidota bacterium
CTTGCCATTACTCACCATTGCAAGACATTCTCAATAAAAATATATTCCCATATATGGAATATTATGTGTCATTTTAAGACTTTTTACATTTAAAATTAGGTAAGATGGAACTGATTGACGTATCATTGAATTAATGAAATTGAAAGGTATATAACTACTAAGTATAATTTCATAAATACTAAAGGGAGTGGGGGCTCCCATAGTTTCTGAAGAAGCATCGCTTACTCTAGAAACATATTACCAGTTATGATTATTTCTGGTAATTATTTAGTTAAATTGAGAAAAAGAAACCTGGTGTGATCTAGGTTTCTTTATTTAAAAATCTTTCAGCAACTCTCCAAACTCCCATACATCCATAAATGAATTATACAAAGGAACTGGAGCAAGACGAATCACATTAGGCTCACGCCAATCTGCTATAACATCAAGCTCCGTTAGGTAGTCAAAAAGTGCTTTCCCATTTTCATTAGCCAGCATACTCAACTGACAACCACGCTCCTCTGGAGTAATTATAGTAAACTCAAGTTTATCATTGGCAGTCTGTGCATCCATTACCACCTGTTCTAAAAAGGCATTCAACTTTTTTCCTTTGGCTACTAAAGCATCCATTCCCACTTCATCAAACATGTCTAGCGAAGCTTTATGTGCTGCCATAGCTAGTACAGGAGCGTTACTGAGTTGCCATCCTGCAGCACCCGGTTCTGGGATGAAGCCTTTTTTCATCTGAAAACGCTCACTCTCCTTATGTCCCCACCAACCTGCTAATCGTGGTGTTTCCGGATTTTTTCCATGTTTATTATGTACAAAAATGCCACTCACACCCCCAGGGCTACTATTCATATACTTGTAAGTGCACCAGGCTGCAAAATCCACATTCCAGTCGTGCAGCTCCATTTTAATATTACCCGCTGCGTGTGCACAGTCGAAACCGGCATAAGCTCCTACGGAATGTGCCGCTTCGGTTAGTGCCTTTATATTAAAAGCTTGACCAGTATAATATTGAACTCCACTGAAGAATACTAAAGCACACTCCTCTCCTACCTCATTAATCTTAGCTACTATATCCTCTGTACGCAGTGCGTGCTCACCTTCTCTTGGATTTATTTCTACTACGGCGTCGGCATATTCATACCCGTGATGCTTCACCTGGCTCTCTATCACATACATATCACTAGGGAAAGCTCCTCCTTCCATAATGATCTTATAGCGAGATTTTGTAGGCCTATAAAAACTAGCAAGTAGCAAATGAAGATTAACGGTGAGGTTATTCATTACCACCACCTCTTCTGGTTTAGCACCTACTATTTTAGCTTCTTGATCAAAAAAATGGTGGTAACTAAACCAAGGATTTTTTCCATGAAAATGACCTTCTACTCCCAGCATTTGCCAATCATCCAACTCCTGCTGTATATAATCCTTTACAGACTTAGGCTGAAGACCTAGAGAATTGCCTGTGAAATAGAGTTGCTCCGCACGAGTCTTGCCCGGAGGCATAAAAAACTGGCTACGGTACTTAGCTAATGAATCTTCCGAATCTAATTGTTTGGCGAAATCTTGGCTTGTGGTCATTTGCATACTGCAAATAAAACTAGAAATAGAAACAACTAGGTGCTTCTCTTAAAGACTATTAATAAGCAAAAATAAATAAGATCAGTCCAATGAAGGCTCCTAGGAGCACAAAAGCCCCTACAAGCACTGATAGAGCCATTATATACCTTTCTTTAACGCCTGGATTCTTGTATTTGAAATAGATGCGTATGGCAATAATTGCAAAAACAAGAGACAATATAAATCCTAATCCAAAAGTAAATGGCGAAGTAAGAAGTAGTATTAAAGCAGCTATAGACAGACCATTGGCTCTTTCATATTTCTGGATTATTTCTTCCCGGTCTAAATCTCCTATTGATACAGAATCATGCACCACTGAGTCCGATTTTATCCTAAGATATGCTCTACCTGGCACACTTTGTCTAATGGCTTGACGTACTTCGCTCACCTTCAAAGGTTTTATTCTATGCGGAATGAAAGGCTTAGGCAAATCTTCTCCTTGCATGGCCACTTCTAAAGTATTACTTGCAATTCCTAGATCCTTTTTTAATGTGAAACTTTGCTTTGCTACAGCATCCTCCGTGTGCTTGCTTTTCTTTACTCGCACCGTTCTGTGTGCATACTGCGAGCAACTAGCTAATAATACTATTACCGATAAAAGAAGAAATATTTTAGTGCTTTTCATTTTATACTATTCTATTAAAACAAACGTAAGTATCTGCCACTTTGATAGCCTAAGCCATTTGGGTCTATATATTGATAGCGGCAGTTATACCTAGACTCGTTACAATCATTGACCACACCATACAGCTCATTTTTACGTACTATTATTGTTTCCAAATTTAAGATATTAGGTGGTAAGTCATATACCAGCGGCAATTTTAAGACTCCTTTGGTATCATACACACCCCAAGTCCCTGATGAGCTTTGCACTACTATTAATCCGTGCTTTGGCAGGCGTACTTCTTGAAACTCAAGCGGAACAACAAATTGCATTTTTTCATTCAATATACTTTTGGAAAAGCTATCGCCTACTATGGCAAACCCATTTGAAAAATTATTAGCCTCTGCAAATACATACGGAGTACGCTCCGAGCCTGCTACATCTATGTAAGCATACAAATCTCCTTGCGAAACGTATGCTTTGTTTTCTGAGAGCTCACTTACTTCTGTATACACATAGTCAGAAATAGTGACACTATCTATTACTATCGCTTTTCTTCGATTGTTGGGATGATCTTTTACCTCCCACCTTTGTGCAAAGGCAAAAGTGGCAACTACAGAAAATAGTATAAGGATCCCTATTCTCATAGCTTAACAAGTTTTAACTCATCACCCACAAACCAATGTCCATTGAGCAAAATGGCTAAATATTTAAGCTCATACTCTTTCCTGTTTTTCGTGCAAAGGACGGTGACATAGCAATACTTGTTCTCCTGCTCATCTCGCCCATAGTCATATATTGTTTTTCCCTTTTCTAGCCTTTTAATATTGAGCCTAGATTTCTCTGAGTATTTTAGAATCTTCTTATAGTCCTTTTGCAAATTACGCAGCAACATTTGCTGCCTATATACTACCTGCTCCTCCCTATACTCTATAGCCATAGTATCGAAAGTAGATTTAAGATACTTCATTCTAGGAACGAATTTTTTCATTTCTGACAAATCCTCTCTTAGCAACATAACATAAAAAGAGTCGCACATAATCGGGAGCGAATCGTACAGCACCTCCATATTCAAGCTATCCTTTTTAGGATCTTTGAGCGTATAGAGTTGTGCCTGCAAAGCACAAACACCCAATGTAAATATGAAACAGATTAAGTACCTCACGTAGTTAGAATAACAAATCTAGAGCCAAAGACTACACAAATCACATTTTACACGTAATTTTTTTAGTACAATAAACCAAAATATCACCTAATCATTCATAGATTACTCATTAAACTTACGCGACTCTACATTCACGATTCTGCAATTCTTAACTACATTTGTGCTATGCACATTTGTTACAAGTCCATTACTGTTTTTTTGATAAGTGTCTTACTATTTGCGGGCTGTACCGAGCCAAAAGACGATGGTAAAATCACCATAGCTTGTACTACGGGAATAGTCGCTGATTGTATAAGAAACATTGTAAGCGAAGAGGTGGAAGTGATAGCCCTTATGGGTGCAGGCGTAGATCCACACTTGTACAAGGCATCTCAAGGTGACATTGCCAAACTATCTACCGCAGATATAATAGTATACAATGGCCTACATCTGGAAGGGAAAATGGCCAAGATGCTAGAAAACTATAGCAAACAAAAACCTGTTTTTGCTTTAGGAAATTACATCCCAAAAGAGCAACTAAAAAGAGTAGATAACACTTCTGACCTGGTAGACCCACATATTTGGTTTAACCCGCAGGTATGGATGACTGGTCTGCAAGGAGTAGCGGAAGAGCTAAGCCTGCAAAACCCAGCACTCAAAGATTGCCGCGAGCGGTTTACTGTATATAATCTGAAGGTTGAAAAACTAACTCATTCTCTACAGAGTCAATTGGATTCTACACTGCCTGTAGAGCGAAGAATTCTAATCACTAGTCACGATGCATTTGAATATTTCGGAGATGCATTCTCTTTTGAAGTAAGAGGACTACAAGGCATATCTACAGCGGCAGAGTATGGAGCCAGGGACGTTAAAAACATGATAGATTTCATAGTGCAGAACCAAGTAAAATCTGTTTTTGTAGAAACAAGCGTATCAAACAAAAACCTAGAAGCCGTAATAGAAGGAGCGGGTGCTTTAAATTATGAGTTAACAATAGGCGGCACTTTGTATAGCGATGCACTAGGCACAGCAGGCACATCGCAAGGCACCTATACCGGCATGCTAGAAGCTAATATAAACACAATAATAAAAGGCTTACAATGAGTAATACAATCATAGAAGCTCATAACCTTACTGTACTATATGGTCGCAAGCCTGCCCTCTGGAATATAGACTTTGAGTTGCCAGATAAGCAGGTCATAGGTATAATGGGGCCCAATGGCAGTGGAAAGAGCACCTTACTAAAAGCAATTATGGGAGTAGTAGAACCTACAAGTGGTTTTACCAAAGTGTATGATGATGAGCTGAATAATGTGCGGGACAAAGTAAGTTATGTACCACAGCGACAAGACATAGACTGGGAT
>DNBZ01000335.1 GCA_003484585.1 Bacteroidota bacterium
TTTTGTTATCTGTTCTATGGAACCATATGTTAATCTAGAGATAGAGTTGACAGTGGAAAAAGGAAGAGGTTATGTTCCTGCTGAGGAAAATGTTCAAGAGAATGCACCAATTGGTGAGATTGCTATTGATTCTATTTTCACTCCAATCAAAAATGTGAAGTATCACGTGGAAGATTTTCGTGTAGAGCAAAAGACAGATTATGAGAAATTAGTTTTTGAAGTAAAAACTGATGGTTCTATTCATCCTGAAGAAGCTCTTAAAGAAGCTTCTAAGATAATGATAAGACACCTTGTGTTGTTCTCTGACGAAAGTATACTTGAAGATACTCAGGTACAATCTCAGAAAAATGAAGTAGATGAAAATATGCTTCATATGAGAAAAATACTCAAAACGTCACTGTCAGATTTAGATCTTTCAGTAAGAGCATATAATTGCTTGAAAGCAGCTGAGATTAGAACACTCGGAGAGTTAGTAAGTTTCCACATAGAAGACTTGTTGAAGTTCAGAAACTTCGGTAAAAAGTCTTTGACTGAGTTGGAGGATTTTGTAAAAGAAAAAGGATTAAACTTTGGTATGGATGTAGCGAAGTATAATCTTGATGATGAATAATATTAAGATAGAACGAGATGAGGCACGGAAAAAAGTTTAACCACTTAGGTAGAAAGAAAGGACACAGAGAAGCTATGCTAAGTAACATGGCAAGTTCTCTACTTACTCATAAGCGTATTTTTACAACTACTGCTAAGGCAAAAGCACTTAGAGTATATGTAGAACCACTTATTACTAAGTCTAAAGGAAATACTACACACAATAGAAGAATTGTGTTTGGCTATCTTCAAAGTAAAGATGCTGTAAACGAACTGTTTACAACTATAGCACCTAAAGTAGCAGATAGACCAGGAGGATATACTAGAATTTTAAAAACTGGTAATAGACTTGGAGATAATGCTGATATGTGTATGATGGAGTTAGTAGATTTCAATGACTCTATGCTGGAAGCTAAAGAGTCTAAGTCTAAAACTAATTCTGGGAGTAAACGTACTAGAAGAGGTAAGAAAACTGAAGCTACTGCTGATGCTTCTGTGAAGGAAGTTGTAGTAGAAAAGGAAGAAGCCCCAAAAGCTGAAACAGAGGCTGAAACCTCTACTGAAGCTGAGGCTGATGACAATGCTTAAGTAACAGTTATTTATGCCTGAGAAAGCTAAAATAGCCAATTAGGTAGAACTAGCTTAGAAAATAGAATAATGAGTTAGAGGGGATGATATTTCTTTAACTTTAGAATATATAGAGTCTCTCGCTTCGGTGAGGGACTTTTTTTATGCCATAGATTTTATGGATATATTAATGGTATCTATTTAATTGCATAGATTAATCTTGATAGGGTTGTTGGAGGGCAAATAAATATGTGGTTTAGTTTATTGAGCTTGTAGAAATAATGTAGATCAATTTATACAAAAAAAAAGACCATCAATTGATGGTCTTTTTACATACTAGCATCTAGACTAGCGTTGTGTGAAGTTTTAACTTATTTAAAGTATCTAAAATCTTGTCCAGATTTGATGGTTAGCAATGACTCATACATCAATTGAATACAATCTTCTATGTCTGTATAAGCTACAGTCTCTACGGTAGTATGCATATACTTTAGCGGCAGAGAGATAAGGGCACTTGCTACGCCTATATCGCTATATGCGAAAGCATCTGTATCTGTTCCTGTACTTCTACTTGCTGCTTGGCGTTGGATGGCTATTTTATTTTTCTTAGCAGTATCTACTATTAGTTTTAGTAAGTTGTTTTGTACTGCAGGTCCGGTAGTCACAGCGGGTCCGCCACCACATTTAGTATCGCCTTGTAGTTTTTTATCGTACATAGGACTTTGCGTGTCGTGCGTTACATCTGTTACTATAGCCACATTTGGCTTTAACCTGCGGCTCATCATTTCTGCTCCACGTAGACCTATTTCTTCTTGTACAGAGTTTACTACATAAAGTGTAAATGGAAGTTTTTTCTTATTCTCTTTGAGTAGTCGAGCTACTTCGGCTATCATAAAACCACCACCACGATTATCTATAGCACGAGCTACTACATATTTTTTATTAAGCTCCATCATCTCTGCATCAAAGGTGACTACTGTTCCCACGTCAACACCCATTTTGAGCACTTCTGCTTTGTTTGCCGCTCCTACATCTATAGTTAGGTTAGCAAGCGATGGTCTTGGCTCCCTGTCTTTATTACGTACGTGTATAGCTGGCCAGCCAAATACGCCGTCTACTTTTCCTTTTTCGGTGTGTAGGTGTACTCGCATACTTGGTGCTATCTGGTGGTCACTGCCTCCATTACGTATCACATAGATATATCCATTGTCATCTATATAGTTTACAAACCACGCTATCTCATCTGCATGAGCTTCTATTACAACTTTGTAATCGTGACCAGGATTGATCACCCCTACCACACTACCATAGGTGTCTACTTCGTACTCATCTATATATGGTTTCAGATAATCTAGCCAAACCTTTTGTCCTGCAGATTCAAAACCTGTAGGAGCATTAGCATTTAAATAGTCTCTAAGGAATTTTTTACTTTCTTTTCTCATTGGGGACGAAGATAAAATTTAATGATTGAATAAATCAGTGATAGAATAAGATTTTCAGCATAGCCTAGCTATTCTCTTTTGGGTCTTTGCCAAACATCCAAAAAATAGTTCCTTCCATTACCTGTTTGGCTTCGTCCTCCATAAAACTGCCTATCACCTCTGGGGGCTTCCCAAAGAACAAATTAAATTTAGTGAGGTCTGTATCTTGAAGTATTTTCCATTTGGAGTATCCTCCCATATATAAACTAGGGAGTGCAAATACCACACGACTGATTTTGTATTCTCGTATCATAAAAGAACACATAGGACAAGGCTCGCTACTCGTATAGAGTGTGTACCCGCTCAAATCTGAAGTTCCCATAATTTGATGAGCATTGTGCAATGCAGTAATTTCTGCGTGCTCAGATACTTTGGTGTTGGCTGCGTTTATTCCTTCAGCAATAAGTTTATTGTCTTTGGTTATTAAACTACCAAAAGGAGCATCTCCATTGTCTATGCTTAGTTGTGAAAGCTCTATGCATCGCTGCATAAAGTGTTTGTCTGGATTAATCATCTTAGAGTCTTTTTTCTACAACACACCACCACTCGACACATACCAAGCATATTCTGCTTTGTTGTGATTGGCTACTGCTTTGAGGTAGTCTAGACGAAGCTTGATGTATAGCTCCTGTGCTTGTAGTATCTCTAGTGGGATAGCCGTTCCTAGTTGTTGCCTGGCTATAGTTTGATCAAGTGCTTTTTTGGCTAGTTGACTACCTTCTAGTGCAATGGCAGCAGATTCTTTGGCGAGTTGCTTTTGTCGATTGGCTAGTTCTACTTCATTACTGATAATTGTCTTTGCTTGTTGGATTTGGTTCTTCTGCAAGGCAATGTTTGCATTATACTGCTCTACTTGACCTCCCTTTAATGCTCTGCATTCGCGGTATGAGCACTGCAGAGAGCACTGCAACTACTACTACCATTACGAATACGAGGTATGGATTTTTAAACGATAATTTTATCATTGGTTAACAAAGTGCAATATCCATTTTTAAGTTGGAGAGGCTAATTATATGGTCGATAATGTAGCTTTTCGTAACATCTCAATATGCGGAATGTCATCCTCCAGATACATTTCGCTGACTTGCTTGAAATCAAACCGATGATAGAAGCTCTTAAGATGCTCTTGTGCTGAGATCCGGATGTCTTGCTTGCCCAAGGTATGCGTAATGAAGTCTATGCTTGTAGTCATGAGATCATTCCCCACATTAGTGCCTCTATACTCTTTAGCTACTGCTACTCTACCTATTGATATTTCTGCATACGATATGCCTTGGGACACTATTCTGACGACTGCAGCTATTTTGGCATCTATAGTTCCGTATACGTGATAGGAGTGCAGATCTTTGTAATCTGCGTCTTGATATGGGCAGTCTTGTTCTACTACAAAAATTGCTAGACGCAAAGCTAGAATACGGTGATGCTCTAAAGCGGTGAGCTCCTCAAAGTGTTTTATGGTCCATTGTATTTTGTGCTTCATGACGTAGTGTCAAAAATACGAATACGACTTGCATAAAAAAGCCCTCACATCTCTGCAAGGGCTTTATCTAAACAAAAACTAAATCAAAGTTTAAGTTCTTATTGTAATTTCAGACTAACCGACCTTAAGCGGACCGTGTTAGAAAACTACTTAAATAATCGTGCTATTTTTACACTCGCTTTATCACTGAGCCAATACATTACCGGTACTATTATCAAGGTAAGGAACGTAGCAAAGATTAATCCGAAGATTACCGTCCAAGCCATTGGTCCCCAGAAACTAGCGTTATCTCCTCCCATGTAAAACTCAGGGTCAAATTTGGTGAGAAGCGTATAGAAGTTGATGTTTAAACCTGTAGCCAGAGGAATAAGACCAAGTACCGTGGTAATAGCTGTAAGTAAAACAGGACGCAGTCTTGTACGACCACCATCTATAATAGTGCTAAGCACTATGTCTTCAGGAAGTCTATCTTCATCTGTAAGTCCCAGTTCTGCTCGCTTACGCTTACGTAGTAAGTTGGTATAGTCTATCAGTACAATAGCATTATTGACTACTACACCTGCTAGTGAGATAATACCAATACCACTCATCATAATAGAGAATGGCATTTTGAAAACCCCAAAGCCTAAGAATACTCCGATAGTACTAAAGAGTACAGAGAACATAATTATGATGGGACCTACTACAGAGTTAAACTGTGTTACGATAATCAAGAATATAATGAATACTGCAAGCATCATAGCACCTACAAGGAAATCTGTAGATGAAGATTGCTCTTCCTGCTCACCTGTAAATTTGAAGGTATATCCCTCTTTCATTTCGTGATCCCCAAGTAATTCTTTGAATTTTCCGACTATCTCATTCGCATTTCCTCCAGCTTCTACTTCAGAGAAAATGGTAATCACTCTATCCAGGTCCCTTCTTTTTACAGTACCGTAGGTAGAGTTATAGTCTATACTAGTGACAGCAGATATAGGTACTTGAGAGATTTTACCTGTCGCCATATTACGGAATGTAATTACGGTGTTAAGCAGATTCTCGAGATTGTATCTGTAGTTTTCTTGGAAACGTAGTTGTACTTCGTAATCATCTTCACCGTCTTTGTATTTGGTAATTTCTTTCCCGAGTAACGCTGTACGAAGTGTACTCGCTATCTGCATAGTACTTAGTCCAAAACGTCTAGCTGCTTCTCTGTCAATCGTGATTTCGAGCATTGGCTTACCCAGCTCAAGATCCGTTTTCAGTTGGTCCACGCCAGGTATATTAGCGTCTTCCATCTTCTTCTTTATTTTTTCTACCTCTTCTATTAAGGTAAGGTAGTCTTCTCCTTTGATCTCCACATTTATAGGCTTACCTACTGGTGGTCCTACAGCATCTTTTGCAAATGTGAGTTCAGCTTCGGGAAAATCTTTACAGGCCTCCTTGATGTCTGCCATAATATCAAATGTGCTTACATCTGTAAGGAATACACGTTTTTGATATTCTAAAAAAGAAACTGTAATACGTCCTTTATTTGGAGATGATCCACTTTGAACCCCAGCATTTGGGTCTGCAGTTTTTTCACCTACTTGTGCTAAAACAGCTTCTACTATTGCTTTATTAGGCTCTATAGCGGCAGCGATTCTCTTCTCTAGTTTCTTAGTAATCTCATTCGTTTTTACAATGTCCGTACCTAAAGGTGATTCTATGTATACATTCACATACTTAGGCTCGCCGTCTGGGAAGAACACGATAGGTGCTCCACTATTGACAAAGAAAACTATAGAGCCCACCATTAAAAAAAGGGTGGCTATAAAAAACCATACGGGTCTCCACCCTTTAAGAGCATAACTTGCAATATTTGCATATCCACTTTCTAGTCTAGGCATTACATTAGCCATAAAGTAATTTCCCCCAGGGGTGAATACAAATCTGTTTAAAATAGAAAACAGCACTCCTGTGATGAATAAGCCTCCCATTAATGCAAGGTCCCCACTTAGTAAAAAGAGGACAGCTAGTACAGATGCAATAGCCATAAAAATCCAAAACGTCTTTGATTTAGATTTCTCAATTTTGCCAGTTTTCATCCAATCTGCTGCTAGTACTGGATTAACCAATAGAGCTACGAATAAGGAAGAAGAGAGTACTATAATAAGTGTGATAGGAAGGAATTTCATGAATTCTCCCATTAAGTCTTTCCAGAAAAGTAGTGGCACAAATGCAGCTACTGTTGTGGCTGTAGAAGCTATAATAGCTGTAGCTACTTCTCCTACGCCTTCATTAGATGCGTCAGCGGGACTCTTGCCCTCACCCCGCAGTCTATATATATTCTCTACTACTACTATACCATTATCTACCAGCATACCCAGTGCGAGTATGAGGGAGAATAAGACCATCATATTCAGGGTATTGCCACCGAAATTTAATATAGCTATGCCCATAAGCATGGATAGTGGAATAGCGATGCCTACAAATAATGAGTTACGCAGACCAAGGAAGAATACCAGCACGATGACTACTAAGAGCACACCCATGATGATACTATTCTCCAAGTTGCTCACCATGTTTTTGGTGTTCTTACTCTGGTCATTTGTAATTGTGACTTCTAGATCTTTCGGGAGAGAACCCTTCTGAGCTTCCGCCACTATTTTTTGTATGCCTTCAGCTGCATTTATTAGATTGGCACCACTCTTTTTCTTAATGTCAAGAGCTATAACTGGATTTTGGTCTAGTCTAGCAAATGAAGTAGGCTCTTTCTGCCCAAACTTAACGGTACCTATGTCTCTTAAGTAAACGATATTTTGAAACTCATTTTTGATAATAACATTGAGAATATCCCGGTAATCATCAAACTCCCCGTCTATACGTACGTTTCTGCGTGTAATGTCAGAACCTTCTATGCTTTTTATATCACCGCCAGACATGGTGATATTCTCACCTTTAATGGCATTTTCTACATCATTCAGAGAAATCTCAAGAGACTCCATCTTTACTCTGTTAATAGAAATCTCAACTTCTTCTTCTGTAAGTCCAGAGATATCTGCAGCACTTACTTCTGGTAAGGATTCAAATTTATCTTGAAGTAACTCGGCAAATTCTTTCAGTTTATTTTGACTGTAATTTCCAGAGAGGTTTACGTTCATCACTGGCATGTCACTAAAATTAAGCTCAGAAATGCTTGGGTCTACAGGTAAGTCACTTGGCAAGTCAGCCTTAGCTCTATCTACAGCATCTTTTACTTCTTGTAGTACTTCTGCTGTAGGGTTATCTAATTCAAACTCTGCTACTATAATAGAAAAATCTTGAATACTAGTAGACGTCAGTTTCTTAAGACCGTCTATAGTATTGATTTCCTTCTCTATAGGACGAGAAACCAAATTTTCCATATCTATAGGCGAGTTACCTGGATATGGTGTGTTTATGAAAATGGTAGGTTGCTTTACCTCAGGAAAACTCTCCTTTGGCATGCTCGTATAACTTATTAGGCCTATGATTACGATTATCGCCATCATGACATATACACTCGTACGGTTGGCTACGGCCCATGCCGAGATTCCGAAGTGTTTTATTATTTCTTTTTGCTTTTCTAACATATTACTAATGTTTAATTATTAGTTGTTGAAGTGGATTCAAATCTTAATTATTCTGTAACTACCTTCACTTCGTCACCTTCTATAACGCTGTTGTATCCTTCAGTGATTATTTCTGAACCTGGTTCTAGCCCTGACTTGATTATAGTTTCAGAAGCGAACTCTTGCTCTATTAATACTAGTGTCTTCTCTACGGTTTTCTTTTCTCCGTTAGTTTTTACAGTAAGGATATAGTCTTTAGTTCCGTCATTTCTTACCAGTTTGGTAGGTACACTCATAGCATCGTTATCTTCAAAATCATACGCAGTGATCATCGCTAGCATATTTGGTTTTAAGTCCTTAGTGTTCTTACGCGGCGTTACATATACGCTGTATGTTCTGTTATTTACATCTATCACACTACCTACAGCACTTACCGTTTCTTCAGTCGTTAGTTTTAAACTGGGGTAGTATACTTTTACGGTTTGTCCTATTTTTATTTTGCCTACGTACGCTTCAGATACATTGGCTTTCAACTTGATGTCTCCCATATTTATGATCCGCATCACTGGGCCACCAGTCATACTGCCTACTAGTTCGCCTTCATTTGCCATTATAGCATCTACGGTTCCTGTAATAGGTGCTCTAAGTGTGTATTTGCCTGCCTGTGATTTGGCGGTTTTAATGCTGTTCTGTAGATTTTCATATTGGTTTTTGGCTTGTAGATACTGCATTTCACTGCCTATATTTTGCTTCCACAGCTTGCCTAGTTTTTCGTAATTTGTCTTTGCCAGACTAAGGGCCCCTTCTAATTCTGCTATCTGAGAATTAGCTGTGCTACCATCCATACTGGCTACTACTTGTCCTTTAGATACTCGCT
>DNBZ01000058.1 GCA_003484585.1 Bacteroidota bacterium
TTTTCATTTTTTTCATTTTTAAGATTCCTCAAATTAAGCATAAAAAACTTAAAGTAAAAAATACTATAAGTAATTTATTCGTTTGGATTTGATTTCATACCTTGCCGCCTTTATTATGAATCAGACCAATAAATACTTCCTTTCAGAAAATAATGTGCCATTTCAAGATTTTTTTCATTTTGGAATGTCTGTAGACTGTGTGGTTTTTGGATATGTAGCTGAGGAGATAAAAGTGTTATTGGTTCAACGTGATGCCGAGCCTTTTATACATAGTTGGGCTTTGCCAGGTGATTTGGTCCCTATGGACGAAGACTTAGGAGATTCAGCTGCTAATGTGCTAAAGAAGCTCACCGGCTTACAGAATATTTTTATGGAGCAGTTTCACGCCTTTGGTGCTGTAGAAAGACACCCCGCTGGTCGTGTAGCTACCGTTGCGTACTATTCTCTAGTAAAAAGTGACAACTATCATCCGGTTGCTTCCTCTTGGGTCAAAGAGACTCAGTGGTTTAGTATCAAAGATCTCCCCGAGTTGGCTTTTGATCATAAAAAAATAGTAGATAAGGCGATAAGTACACTCAAACGCAGAGTTAAATATAGACCAGTTGGGTTTGAGTTATTGCCATTAAAATTTACGTTGTTAGAATTACAAGCTCTATACGAAGCTCTTTTAGATTTAAAATTTGATAAACCAAATTTTAGAAAAAAGATACTAAGCATGGACTTACTTTTACAATTAGACGAGGTGCAAGAAAATGTATCTCATCGACCAGCAAAATTGTTTCAATTTGACGAAACACGTTACAGAGAGCTTCGTAAAGAGGGTTTTGCATTTGATATCACGGTAAAAGCTAACTAGGTAAATTTTCTTTTAGTAATCCATCATTTAATTACACTATGTCATGATAAATATGCAAGGTAGAAATGCACTTATTACAGGTTCTAGCAGGGGAGTAGGGCAGCAGATAGCTATAGGCCTTGCTCAGAAAGGGTGTAATGTTATAGTACATAGTAGAACTAAAAATGGATGTGCGAGAACAATACAGATGCTAAAAGAGTACAGCGTTTCTGTATACTCTATATTTGGAGAGCTTTTTGATGAAGCGAGTGTTCATAAAGTTATTCGTCAATGTAATGCATTGAACATTGACATCGATATTTTGTATAACAATGCAGGTATGATGGTCCCGTATCAAAATGATATTTGGCAGCACAGCTGGGAGAGTTGGATGACGAGTATGAAAACAAATGTTTTCGCTATGTACACGCTCTGTGCTGCATTCGTTCCTAAAATGGAAGAAAGAGGCTTTGGTAGAGTAGTGAATCTAATCTCTGGAATAAATAAAACACCCGAACTAGCTCCCTATGGAGCATCTAAATGGGCCGTAATAAAACTGACCGAAGACTTAGCATCTAAGTATGCCAATACCAATGTGAAGATAAATGCCTTAGATCCAGGATGGTTACGTACAGATATGGGCAGCCAAGATGCACCCGATCCTGTTGAAGCTGTTTTGCCAGGAGCACTAGTGCCTGCCTTACTAGAGGAAGATGGTGTGAGTGGAGAGTCTTTTGAGGCTTTGGGGTAGTACCTCTAAAACTTCAACTTCTCTTCCTTATCCCAAAGTCCCCAATATGCTCCTACATCTCCTTCGTCTCCTGTTTTCCAAGATTCATCAAATGATGCGAAGTAGAAAAGTTCTACGTCTTCGTTTTGAGCCCATTGCTGTGCATTGGCAAAGTATTTTAGGAAGTTGGGAATAGAAGCTTCCGAAGCTTCAAAAGCACCGCCAGCCGTTGGCCATCCTGTTTCGGTGATGATTACTTTCTTGCCATTTCCAGCTTTTACTGCTTGCTGGTACATCTCTTTCATGTAAAGGAATGAGTAGTCTATATGACACCCTTCCCAATACGGATAGCAGTTGGCCAATATCACATCGCAAGCCTCTGTTATTTGTGGTCTATCTGTAAATTCGTAATACGCATCTACATATCCTACAGGAGTGCCCGTTATTTGCTGCTTTACTTTATTTATGTAATCTAGTAACTCGGCTTCCGTTAGTTCTTTTCTGTAGAGGACTTCATTGCCTACGGCTGCTATGTCTACATAGCCTTGTTTTGCTAAGTTTATGAGGCCTTCTATTTCCTCGGCATTGGTTTCCTTATCATCGCTTAGCCAAGCTCCTACGAGTGTTTTTATGCCGTATTCTTTGGCCAGTGGCGGAATGAGCTCATTGCCTTCTGTGCACGAGAAAGTCCTAATCCATTGGGTATATGGTTTAAGAATTTCTAGCCTACGTCTTATCTGTTTTTCTGTGATTGGGTCTCCTGGCTTCTGCCCTTCTTCAAAAAGGCTAAAGCAGATTCCGTGCATTCCTTCATTTAGTAACTCTTTGGCTAGTATATCATAGTTGCCTGGAGTACTTCTGATGCCCTTTGCCGCTACTAGCGACATTAATTTTTCTTGACGTTTAGACATTGTTATTCTATTATAATTCTCCTCTTCTACTTACTAGTTTTTCCTTAATCTCTTCGGCTTTATCTTCATTAAGACTATAGTTCCACATAACTAATATGGCTAATGCGGCGGTCACAGATGGTATGACTATATCTGCTATCCGCAAGTTGGTCATTGCTTCCACAGTTTGAGTAGCGGCTCCAGATTCAAAGCCTACTAGCTTAAGAACTAAACCTCCAAGAACCAATGCAATTGCTTGACCTAGTTTTACCATCCACCAATAAATAGCACCAAAAGTTCCTTCTCTACGAGGCATACCATTTCTTAATTCATCTAGATCGCATACGTCTGCAGTCATACTCATCATGAGTGTAAATAATCCGCCAAGTCCAAATGCCATAAATGGTATTGGCATAAATAGTAAATAGGGATTGGATGGGTCAAATGCCCACCATTTTAGAATATATCCAACCATAGAAATAGCTGTAGAGATTATGAATGCATTTCTTTTACCATATTTATTTGATATCAGAGTGACAATAGGAATAACTAAAAATGCCGTCATAATAGCAGTAACTGTAGAGAACCATGCAGGCCAATTGCCAGTGTCTTCATAGCTGCCATTGTACATATAAAATACAATGATAAAAAAGCTAAAAGATGCAACGAGTTGAAATCCATTAAAGACTAAGAAAGTAGCTCCGCATAGTTTAGTGAATGGCTTGTTTTTAAATACTTCAACTACACCTTTTGCTAAATCTGTCAAATTTGAAAACATGGTTTTAAATGTGATTTTTTTTCTATTCTCCATTGCAGAGTCGTCTATCCCTCTACAGAATATAGCTGGTATTACTCCCAAGGCTATGCATATTACTCCAACTACAATTGATAGTTTTCTAACTCCATTAGCCTGTAATGCTTCCCGAGCGAGCTTCGAAGTAGCCTCCTCTCCTAAGCCTAGTCCGTTTATTTGACTTAACTCCTCAGCAGTCAACGGGAATATATCTGGCGAAGCTATGATTACCCAAAACCAAGGTACTATCATCCAAGCAACTTGACCAACCGTATTGGCAAAAGCCATAAGACGCGTACGCTCTTTGTAATCACTACTCATCTCGTAGCCCAATCCAATTAGCGGTGTAGCGTATATAGTGTTACCTACCATAAAGACTAGTGACAGAATGAGGAAATACCAAAAGTTATAGTTTGCGGTGTTTTCTTTATCCATTTGCCATAGAATCGCAAATAGAATTCCGCTTAGGATTGCCCCTGCAAAAATATATGGTCTTCTGCGACCCCATCTTGATTTAGTATTATCTGTGATATAACCCATTATAGGGTCGGTAAGGGCATCAAATATGCGAGGAAGTCCACCAAGTAACCCGGCTACCAGAGGATCTAAGCCGAAAGCAGTGAGTAAAAAGAACATAAAGATACCCAGAGATCCTGGCAATAAATTTAGTACTAAGTGGCCTGATCCAAAAGCCATCTTTTGGCCAAATGGTACTCTATTCCTTTGTATAGCTTTGCTCATAATATTTGGGTTTTAGTTTTGCACTACGATAGTCTGAATCGCTTGTGCCTCTATGTTTATCGTTTGGCTACTGCCAGTTAGTTCTAGTGTAAAGCTTTTAGCGGTCATTCCTTCATTAAAAACTACTATGGCTATAGTGCCATCTGGATTTTGTGCTGCTGTAGCTTGTAGATCTTTGTCATCATTCTCCATACCTATCCGTACCGCTCCTGGGCGTATGAACTTGCTAAAATGTGCCATCGTATAGTAGATAGGAGTGTAGTAGACTTCGTCCGTTTCTATGTCTACTAGCACGGGTGCTACACACCAGTTTTTAAACCAGTTAGGTCCACCTTGTTTGTCTAGTACCATATTCCAATCTATCCATCCGTCTACCCAATTATTTAAGCACCCTATGATGTCTCTCGCATAGCGATTTACTGGTGCATATTTTGGGTGAAGGTATTTGTCTTTTTCTGGTGCCCAGTCCCATCCCCAGTCTGTAGCTTCTTTGCTCCAGTACCATTTATCGTCCTTCCATTTAGGAACTTCAGAGTCCACACAACCTTCTGTTTCTATAAGGTACTTGTTTGGTGCTTTGTTATGAGCGTACTGCAAATCTTCTGGGAATACTTCATACGTACTTTCATACCAATGTATAGCTGTTCCGCTGTAGTACTTAGATGATGCTTCGTCTTTGTACATTTCATCTACCCATTCTTTTATTCCTGCTCTGTTTTGGTCGTAACCTAAAATTTTAACATCGTGTCCGTCTTTTTCTAACTGTGGTCCCATGTAGTCACGTACAAAGTCAGTCATCTCCTTAGGTGAGAAGTGCATACTCTCCCAGTTATTCCCATTGCCGTGTGGCTCATTTACTACGGTAAGTCCCCAAATGTCAATTCCTTCTGCTTTGTAGGCA
>DNBZ01000367.1 GCA_003484585.1 Bacteroidota bacterium
TATAGGGAATGGGGCTACTGTAACAGCAAGCAACACGATTCAACTTGGAAATACGTCTGTTACCAATGTAAAAACAAGCGGTACCATTACCGCTGGAGCCTTTACTATACCCAATACAGATGGTACAGCAAACCAGGTTTTAAAAACGGATGGCTCAGGAGCTTTAACTTGGAGTACTCCTTCAACAACAGCAACTGCAGTCACTTCTGGTACTCCTGCTAGTTCAACTGCAACAGGAACTGCAGGAGAGATTCGGTATGATACTTCTTATATATATATATGTGTTACTACAAACACTTGGGCAAGAGTTGCCATAGCTTGGTAATTTAATAATGGCAATAGCTTGCTCCCTTTAATATAGTACGTACCGGTTTTATAGCCCAAGAAGTAGAAGCCGCAGCCCAAAAAGTAGGCTTTGGAGAAATAGTAGTATGCTATAGTTACCATATAAAAATGTAAAAAAGGATAGTTGAGCAATCGACTATCCTTTTTTTGGATACGGTATTAAACATCAAATTATCGACTACATACAAGACTACAAGGATGCCTACCCAACAAAAAAGCGGAATAGTGAAACTAAATTCAACTATTCCACTCTTGTAGATTTAAACTTAATCAAACCAATCCAGCCCGTTTCAGTAACGCATCAGGCTCAGCATCTCTGCCTCTAAAACGTTTATACAGAATAGACGGGTTCCTCTGCTACAGAATTAACTCCTTCTAGTATTAAGCCCGTAAACCTTTCAATTTAATCTTAGACTTAAATTTAAACTTAATCAAACCAACCCAGCCCTCTTTAACAACGCATCTGGCTCAGCATCTCTACCTCTAAAACGCTTATACAGTATAGAGGGATGCTCTGTACCACCAGCAGAGAGTATGTTCTTTTGAAAGCTCTTGGCGGTCTCCCTATCAAAAATACCTTTTTCTAAGAATGCTTCGAATGCATCTGCATCGAGTACTTCTGCCCACTTATAGCTATAGTATCCACTGCTGTATCCTCCTTGGAATATGTGAGAGAATGATGTACTGGTAATGGTTTCCTTCACCTCAGGATAAAAGTCTAGCCCTTGAATGGCTTCGGTTTCTATCTTTTTTATAGTTTTTTGAGTTTGTATTTGAGTTTTATTTTTGAATTTCACAGAGTGAAACCCCATATCTATCTTGCTCAAACCTACCTGGCGTATGGTTCCCATTCCGGCCATGAAGTTGGCCGATTTTTTTATTTTATCGATGTATTCTGTAGGGATAGCTTGTCCTGTTTCGTAGTGCTTAGCAAATAGATCTAGGCAGTCTTTCTCGTAGCACCAGTTTTCCATCAGTTGGCTAGGTAGTTCTACGAAATCCCAATACACACTTGTGCCGCTCAGGCTAGCATACGTGCCTGCTGCTAACATACCGTGCAGTGCGTGCCCAAACTCGTGAAAGAGCGTAGTCACCTCATTAAAAGTAAGTAAGCTAGGCTTAGAGTCTGTAGGTTTGGTAAAGTTGCATACGATGCTCACGTGTGGCCGCTGGTCGGTATCCTCTATCATCTTCTGGCTGCGGAAGCTTGTCATCCAAGCTCCTTGGCGTTTGCCCGCTCTAGGAAAGAAATCGGCATAGAACACCGCTAAGTGTTTGCCGTTTTCGTCCT
Organism: Bacteroidota bacterium; assembly: GCA_003484585.1. Taxonomy (GTDB): domain Bacteria; phylum Bacteroidota; class Bacteroidia; order NS11-12g; family UBA9320; genus UBA9320. Next base: position 1,637 of record DNBZ01000367.1, read on the forward strand.
TCACTTCATAGGTCTGCACATCTCCATGGTATAGGTCTATGTCTGTATGTTGGTGAAACGTGATGCCAAATAGTTTTTTTGCAGTTTTGAAAACACCTGCTACTACTCGCTCTAGCTGAAAGTAGGGGCGGAGTAACTCATCGTCTATGGCAAATTTCTCTTTCTTTAGTTTCTCGGAGTAATAACTGGAGTCCCACTTTTGCAGTTGGTCTATTCCGTCTAGTTTTTTTGCGTAAGCAGATAGTTCTTCAAATTCCTTTTTAGCAAATGGAAGTGCTTTCTCCTGTATGTTGTTTAAAAAATCGAACACAACACTTGGTGACTTTGCCATTCGCTCCCCTAGCACGTAGTGAGCATGACTCTCATAACCCAATAGTGCTGCTCGCTCTGCACGCAGGCTTACTAGTTCTTGTATTACGTCTTCGTTATTGTTCTCATTATCCTGAAAACCCTTACTCCCAAAAGCTTTGTGCATCTTCTGACGTAAGTCTCTGCGAGTGCTATACGTCATAAACGGAATGTAACTCGGATAGTCTAGCGTGAAAATCCAATTGCCAGATGAGTCGTCAGACTCTTCTTTAGATTTAGACTTATTTTTAAACTTAAGCTTATACTCTGCTGCAGCAGCTTCTCTTATTCCGTCGGGTAATCCGTCTAGGTCTGCTTCATCAGTTAAGTGCATTTGAAATGCGTTACTTTCTTTGAGCACATGCTCACCAAATGTGAGCGATAGTTTAGATTTCTTAGAATCGATGGCTTTCAGTGTCTCTTTATCCGCCTCATTCAGATTGGCACCGTTTCTACTAAACCCTTTGTAGCTTTTTTCGAGCAGCGTTTTTTGTTCGGTGGTGAGGTTGCTTTGATCTCCTTCAAAAACGGCTTTTACTTTGGCAAATAAGCCTGTATTCATAGCTACTTCGTTTCCGTATGCAGTTAGCAGAGGACTTATCTCTTGGGCGATGGCTTGCATCTCGTCGTTGGTCTCTGCAGAGTTCAGGTTAAAGAAGGCAGAAGTCACCTTGGTAAGTGTTTCTCCACTGCTTTCAAGAGCTTCAATTACGTTTTGAAACGTTGGAGTCTCAGTATTGCTCACTAGTGCATCTACCTCAGCTTTGGCTTCTTCTATGCCTCTGGTTACTGCGGGTACGTAGTGCGTTATATTTATTTTAGTAAATGGGATAGTCCCAAATGTGGTATCGTATGTTTCGAAAAATGGATTCATATTAAGCGGCGAAGTTATTACTTTAGATGCTAAAACTTATGTGAAGTTAGCTCCTTAATTTCTGTTTGGTCTACCTTGCCACCTACGTCATAACTTACTTGTAGCTCATAGAGCAGGCCTATCCCAAATCCGAAGTATCTTTCTATCACAAGTTGGCTTCCGTCACTCCATGTATTGGTTTGTAGCGTCTTCACGCTAGCAGTACCTTCATAGCCTTCTACTAGCGGATATTTTCGCTCACAAAACTGATATAGTTGAGTGAATACTTGCTGATCACCGCTGGGGAATGATCTTTCTTGAATGAGGATAGAATCCTCAGCACAATCTAGTTTAGTATAGTCTATCAATGTATTCCCATTGCAGCATATTAATTTGCTTCCATAGTTATACCAATTAGCATAACCTCTAGTTTGATTGTCTACCGTATAGTTAATGCTTTTACTTGGCTGGCTGTATATTCCTATGAGTATTACTTGTTCCAGCATGGAGTCATTACCGTTTGTAGTAGTATTTTGATATTCCCATTCGTAGCCATCTTCGCTGGGGAAGTAATTATAAGCTGTATAGTAACCAGGCTCTTGGGTCTTGATGGTTGGCTCTTCTTTGCACGACTCCAAAGCTAGGATGGCAAGTAAAAAGGAGAATAGAATAACAAGTGCGTGTTTTGTTTTTTGGAGAATAGCTTTCATTCAAGGCAAAGTTATAGGAATTATCTATAGTTTATAGTGTTGAGATTTCTGCCTAATACTGCTTTTAATTCTATTTGTCTATCAGCAGAGACCATTACCTTATTCTCGCTTGTCCTCTTTTGGTTTCGTCAACCAATCAAGCATAGGTTTCAGTTTCGTAATTGAGCGTCATTTTGACTTGATTTTGATTTGTTATCGCTATGATTTGTGTCATAATGGCTTGCAGTTCAAAAGATTACTAGATATTTGAAGACATTCTGACCGAATAGTCAATGTGGTTAGAGTATTGAAGTAATATGCTGGAACTAGATATGACGTTGGTAGAGAATAAGTCTCATAGCTAACCTCTCAAATCTCATAACTGAAAAACAATGGATACTAAAAATTTTACAATAAAAAGCCAAGAAGCAATTCAAAAAGCACAAGAGCTAGCTATGATAGGCCAGCAACAAGCTGTAGAAACAGGACATATACTAAAAGCCTTATTTACGGTAGACGAGGAAGTGGTTTCGTATGCTCTAAAGAAAGTAAATGCAAATACACAACGTATAGAGCAAGCACTTGAGAGCATACTAGAGAGCTATCCTAAAGTGAGTGGAGCCGGTAGTCAGTACTTAAGCAATGCTAGTCAGCAAACCTTGGTAAAGGCTAATAAATACCTACAAGAGTTTGACGATGAGTTTGTGACCATAGAGCATATATTTCTGGCACTTATAGAAGGAAGCGACCAAGTGGCTAACCTACTCAAAGATGCTGGAGTATCTAAAAAGGATGTGGTAAAGGCATTTAAAGAACTTAGAGGTGGGAGCAGAGCTACTAGTGATAGTGCCGAGCAGCAGTATAACTCGCTAAATAAGTATGCTCGTAACCTGAATAACGAAGCCAAAAGTGGCAAGCTAGATCCAGTAATAGGCAGAGATGAAGAGATAAGAAGAGTACTGCAAATACTAAGTAGAAGAACTAAAAATAACCCAATACTGGTAGGAGAACCAGGAGTAGGTAAGACAGCTATAGCCGAAGGATTAGCTCACCGAATTATAAGTGG
>DNBZ01000033.1 GCA_003484585.1 Bacteroidota bacterium
CCTGGCAGGCCAGCTCCACCCATTGGAGTCTTACGCTGCACTAGCTCACGAGCCTTAGCGGCTGCATGACGAGCTTGTGCAGCTAGCATTACCTTTTGTACTATTATTTTAGCCTCATTTGGATTTTCTTCTAGGTAGTTAGTAAGCATCTCGCTCACTGCTTGGCTCACTGCTGCAGAAACCTCTCTATTGCCTAGTTTTGTTTTGGTTTGTCCCTCAAACTGCGGCTCTGCTACTTTTACAGAAATGATGGCTGTAAGACCTTCTCTAAAGTCATCTCCCTGTATCTCAAATTTCATTTTAGACAACATACCAGATTCATCTGCATACTTTTTTAGTGTATGAGTAAGTCCACGTCTAAATCCACTCAGATGAGTTCCACCTTCGTGTGTATTGATATTATTTACGTACGAGTGTAAGTTTTCAGAATAAGAGTTATTATATATCATAGCTACCTCTACTGGTATGCCACTTTTTTCACCCTCCATAGCTATTACAGCACCCATTATTGGAGTACGTGTGGCATCTAGATAGCGTACAAACTCACTAAGACCTTCTGTGCTCTTGAAATCTTCTCTAAAGAAATTTCCTTCTTCGTCTCTTCTTCGCTTATCGGTAATGCTTATTTCTATTCCTTTATTCAAGAAAGAGAGTTCTCTCATTCTCAAAGAAAGTGTATCGTAATTGTATTCGGTAGTCTCACCAAAGATTTCAGGATCTGGAGAGAACGTTACCAAAGTACCTTGATCTTTACTAGGACCTACCTCGCGTACTTCGTATTTTATTTTTCCTTGGGAATACTCTTGTTCCCACTCTTTTCCGTCTTTGTATACAGAAGCTTTCAGGTGAATAGATAGTGCATTTACACAAGACACACCTACACCGTGCAGACCCCCAGATACTTTGTATGAGTCTTTATCAAACTTACCACCAGCACCTATTTTAGTCATTACCACTTGCAGAGCAGATACACCTTCTTTTTTGTGTATAGCTACAGGAATACCTCTACCATTATCTTTTACAGATACAGAGTTGTCTTCATTTATCCAAACATCTATCTTGTCACAATGGCCAGCCATTGCCTCATCTATAGAGTTATCTACTACCTCGTAAACTAAGTGATGTAATCCTCTCACGCCTACGTCTCCGATATACATCGATGGACGTTTTCTTACGTGCTCCATGCCCTCTAAGGCTTGGATACTATCAGCATCATAACTTTTGTTCTCTTCGCTCATTCTTTACTTGAAATTTAAAGCGTGAAAGTACGATTTTTAAGGGGTTTTAGTCGACTTGTCTTTGGACCACATATCCACATTCAGTTAACAAGAAAAATGTTGTAAATGTCTTGTAGTCAGCTATTTACTGACAGACATCTCGCCTCTAATGTTCTGGCCTAGAATATGACTTCTTTCTTCCACTCCAAAGTTGCCTATTACCCACATAAGTTTAGTGAGTGCAGACTCGGATGTGATGTCTTTACCATCTACTACTATAGGACTTAGAAGAGCACTACTGGCGGCATATTGTCCTAGTTCTATCTGTCCGTTAGGACATTGTGTAGTTGCGAAAAGTATCGTTTTGGATTGCTCGCAAGCTTCTAGCAGTTCGTCCCAGTGCGGTGAGTTGGGTATGTTTCCTGCACCAAAAGTCTTAAGCACTATACCATCTAGCTTATTGTTTTTCACTAAATCTAAAAGGGGTAGCGTAGAGTATCCCGGGAATAAGGTCACATTCACTACTCTATTGCTGAATTTGGTGCGTAGTACTAGGGCTTTATTAGTTCCCTTATGCACTAGATGTTTATTGACACTGATATGTTGTTCTAGATTAGCCAGGTTATCATAGTTGGGTGAACTAAAGCCTTCGAAATCATTTGTGCTTGTTTTTACAGCACGGTTACCACGTAATACATCATCATTAAAACAAATGCATACTTCTGGGATACACGCTAAATTAAAGCTTTTGTAACCTGCTATATAAATAGCATTACTCAAGTTTACTATTCCGTCTGTACGTGGATGAAAAATAGGTAACTGAGCACCAGTAAGTACCACAGGCTTGTTGAGGTTTTCGAAAATAAAACTTAAAGCAGACGACGTATAAGCTAGAGTATCCGTACCGTGAATGACTATAAATCCATCATGTTGTTCGTAGTTTTCTTCTATTTTTTTTGCGATTCGCTCCCACGCTTCTGGCGTTATATCTGCAGAATCTACAACGGGTTCTAATGTCTGAAATGTAAAATTAACTTCTGAGAAGTAGTGAAAGAAGGTCTGGTTTTTGATAGCTGGTAAGTAGTCTATTATTTCTTCCCATGAGCTCGGTTCTAACTCCTGGTTGGCATTGCTTTTCATCCCAAAAGTACCACCAGTGTATAGTATAAAGACGTTACTCCGCATCCTTGTTCTTACTTGCCATTAGGTAGAGTACTGCCATTCGTATGGCTACTCCGTTTTCTACTTGATTAAGTATGATGGACTGGTCAGAATCTGCTACTTCACTAGTTATCTCCACGCCTCGGTTTATAGGGCCAGGGTGCATAAGTACAATCTCTTTTTTGAGGCTCTTAATCATGGGTAAGGTAACCCCGTACTGCAGTGAATACTCCCTTAGACTAGGGAAGTATTTATCCTCTTGCCTTTCTAGCTGTATCCTTAGCATATTGGCAGCATCGCACCATTCGAGCGTCTCCTGTAGGTTATGACTTACCTCTACACCTAAGCCGTCTATGTGTTTAGGTAGTAGGGTAGGCGGCCCACATACACGTACTTTTGCTCCAAGTTTTTGTAGGCAATAAATGTTGCTCAGAGCTACTCTAGAGTGTAGAATATCTCCAACTATAGCGATTTTTTTATCCGTTAAGTCTCCTAGCTTTTCTTGTAAAGAATAGGCGTCTAGAAGTGCTTGTGTAGGGTGCTCGTGTGTGCCGTCACCAGCATTTACTATGTTGGCATCTATGTGGCGAGCTAGGAACTGATGAGCACCAGGTGCAGGATGCCTCATTACGACCATATCTACTTTCATAGCCAGTATATTATTTACTGTGTCTATAAGTGTCTCTCCTTTTTTAACAGAAGATCCTGAACTTGAAAAATTAACCACATCCGCAGATAGTCGTTTTTCGGCAAGTTCGAAGGATATCTTAGTTCTCGTACTATTTTCAAAAAAAATATTGGCAATAGTAACATCTCTGAGAGATGGTACTTTTTTAATAGGCCTATTGATAACCTGCTTAAAGTTGTCCGTTGTTTTAAAAATAAGCTGAATATCAGCTGTAGTGATATCCTTAATGCCGAGTAAATGTTTGGTAGATAGTATTGACATTATTTATCGTTATCCGTTATTATCCATACTTGACATTGGTCGTCTGCCCATTCCACTTTTACATAATCATCTGTTCTAGAATCTATGTGCTCGCCTACGTAGTCTGGTTGTATGGGTACTTCTCGTTTGTATTTTCTATTTATAAGGGTTACTAGATCTATAGATGCCGGTCTTCCATAGTCATTTACTGCGTCTAGAGCTGCTCGTATAGATCGTCCGGTGTACAGTACATCATCTACTAGAATGATACGTTTCTTTTCTATTTCGAAATCTATATTGACTTCATTGGGAATTAGAAGTTTATCAGATCTTCTGAAATCATCCCTGTGAAAAGTAGTATCTAGTTCTCCGTAAGTAGCTTTTATGCCAAACAGGGTGTCCAATTTTTTTACTAGAGCTTTGCCAAGGGGAGTGCCTTTGGGTTGTAATGCCAATATTGCGGTGTTCTCAAAATATCCATGATCTTCTACTAGTTGATGACAAATTCTTGTAAGAATAAGCTCTACTTGCTCGTATTCTAGTATTATTCTTTTCATCTACGATTAAAGTTTAGTTTCTGCCATTTGCAGTATTTCTTCGTATTCAAATTCTTCTACTGGTCCTACAGATAGTCTACCCTGTCTTACCAAAGCCATATTAGTTAGATTCTCATTTGCTTTTACAGCTGCAAGGGTTACGGGTTTATTAAGTGCTTTTATAGCTTGCACATCTACGGCTACCCATTTGTCGTCTGTAGTAGTAGGATCTTGGTAGTGTTCTTTCACTACTCGCGTTATTCCTACTATTTCTTTTCCCACGTTACTATGATAGAATAAACAGATGTCTCCTTTTTGCATAGCTTTCAAGTGTATGCGAGCTCCATAGCTTCGTACACCGTCCCAAAATGTAGTGCCATCGGCCACCATATCTTCCCAGCTATATTTGAAAGGTTCTGATTTTATTAGCCAGTAATTCATTGACTTCAAAGCAACATATTTTTTTTCACTTTGTAGCTATATTAAGAAGAGAAACAATGAGGCAAAAAAAATCCCGACCGTTAGGTCAGGATTTTTATCAGTTTTTATTTAAGCTTATTTGCTTAGTGCTTCTAAAAGCTCAGCCTTTTTCAAAGTAGTATAACCTGTTATACCTTTTTCTTTAGCCACTGCTTTTAGTTGTGCTACTGTCATAGAACCTAAGTCGTCAGATGCTTTCGCATCTTCCTGTTTTGCTTCAGCTTTAGGAGCTGCTTTCTTTTTAGGAGCTGCTTCCTTTTTAGGAGCTGCTTCTTTTTTAGGAGCCGCTTCTTTTTTAGCTTTTTCTTTCTTAGGACCTGCATCCATTTGTGCTTTAAGATTAGCAAGTACATCTAGCTCGCCCATAGTAGATTTTGAAGAACTTTTGTTCCCTTTGTCTACGTACTTAGGAGAGTTATTAGATTTACGCTTAGTATTATCTTGATCGCCATCTGTGTTTTGAGCTCTTTCAGCTTCTTTCCAGATGTCTGTATGCGAAACAAGAATACGCTTAGCATCTTTGTTAAACTCGATTACTCTTACAGAGACAGTCTCGTCCATTTTTACATCAGTCTTATCTTCTTTCTTGATGTGTTTTTTAGGGGAAAATCCTTCTACACCATAAGGAAGAGTTAAAATAACACCTCTGTCATTGATTTCAGAAACCACGCCATCATGCTGAGAACCTATTGTAAATACGCTTGAGAATGTATCCCAAGGATTTTCATCTATCTGCTTGTGACCTAAGCTTAATCTTCTGTTATCTCTATCTATTTCTAATACTACAACCTCTAGCTCTTCACCTTTATTAGTGAATTCTGCTGGGTGCTTTATTTTCTTAGACCAAGATAAGTCAGATACGTGTACTAGTCCATCTACACCTTCTTCTAGTTCTACGAATAGACCGTAGTTAGTAAGGTTACGAACTGTACCAGAATGCTTAGAATCTACAGGGTACTTAGACTCTATCTCATCCCAAGGATCAGATGTAAGTTGCTTAAGACCAAGAGATAATTTATGCTCTTCTTTATCAATATCAAGTATTACTGCCTCTACTTCGTCACCTACTTTGATAAAGTCAGATGGGTTACGTAAGTGCTGAGACCAAGACATTTCAGAAACG
>DNBZ01000052.1:0-3334 GCA_003484585.1 Bacteroidota bacterium
GTTTTAGGTGAGTATGAGGAGAAGCCAGTGAAAGCCAATATTGGTCGTTTTGGTCCTTATGTACAGCACGTAAAATTATTTGTATCTATTCCTAAGGAAGAAGATGTGATGGAAATAGAGCTAGCTAGAGCAATAGAACTTATCATAGCTAAACGTAAAGCGGATGCTGAGCGACTTATTAAGAAATTTGAAGAAGATCCAGATACACAAATACTCAACGGTAGATGGGGTCCATTTATAAAATCAGGTAAGAAAAATTTCAAACTGCCGAAGGATTTAGAAGATCCATCTAAACTGACTTTAGAGGAAGTGATGCACATTATGGAGAATCAGCCTGCAAAAGGAAGAAAAGCTCCTGCTAAAAAAGCTCCGGCTAAAAAGGCCCCAGCCAAGAAATCTGCAGCCAAGAAAAAGTAGCCTTAAGGCTACTTTTTGCTGTACTTCTAAACTAGGTTGTTTTGCATATTCATTGCAAGAAGACACCCACGTTTATAACTTAAAGCCCAAACGATTTTGGTTTTAAATTGGTTATCTATATTTGATAGACACTAAGATGATCGACGAAAAAGAACTGCAGTCTATGCTCTATCTACTAGATGACTCTGATGAGCGTATAGTGGAGCAGATAGAAACTAAAATTCTATCTTTAGGCTTGGATGTGGTTCCTATTTTGGAAAGGCAATGGCCTATAGAAGAGAGCACTACACGCCAGGAGCGTATGATAGAGCTTATCAAAAGAATCAATCAGAATACCCTGGTCAATAGTTTAGAAAAATGGCTAGATACAGAGGAGCAAGATCTAATGGATGGCTTGCTTATTATCAATAAAATAGCGAATCCAAACGTAGATCGTAAGGCAATAGATAATATGCTGGACAAGATAAAACTGGATGCTTGGCTAGAGATGAATTATGATCTTACCTCTTTCGAAAAGGTGAAAATTCTGAATCATATTATATTTGACGTACATGGTTTTAAGGGCGATACGGAAAATTATCATCACAGTAGAAATTCATTTTTAGGTTCCGTACTAGAACGAAAAATTGGGAACCCAGTATCATTAGCTATTATTTATTCTTTAGTAGCTCAGCGTCTGAATATTCCTATATATGGAGTAAATCTGCCACAGCATTTTATTCTAGGATATGTGAGAGATTTTGATTTTGGTCCATTGCTACGTTTCAATGATGAGCCAGACTTACCGGGAACTGCTGGCAGCGATATTTTGTTTTATATCAATCCTTTCAATAACGGATTAATATTTAATCATGATAATATTCATAAATTCCTAACTCAATTAAAATTGGAGCCCAAACAAGATTATTTCAAAGTTTGTACCAATAAGGATATTTTATTAAGGGTACTTACAAATCTGGAAGTATCATTCTCCAAAGAAAAGAAACAACACAAGCTTGAGCAAGTAGTTCAGCTACTGCGGGTTTTGAAAACTGTAACTTAAGGTTTGATTCGTAGGGTGTAGCCAATGTGGTCCTGAGAAATAAAAATTGAATAGGCAAGCCAGGCTAAACAGACGAGTGTGTAAGAGTGGCAACCGGCCGTAAAAAGAGTCGGTATACCCACCGTTTCTTACCACCCCAATATCTTAGCAAATACGAGAGGAGCTACTATTGTAGCATCACTTTCTATAATATATTTTGGAGTATCTACAGCTAACTTACCCCACGTAATTTTTTCATTGGGCACAGCTCCAGAGTACGATCCATAGCTGGTAGTACTGTCACTTATTTGGCAGAAATAGCTCCAAAGCGGAGTGCTTCTTTCTAGATCTTGTTCTAGCATAGGCACTACGCATATCGGAAAATCTCCTGCTATGCCACCACCTATTTGGAAGAATCCAAGTCCTTTATCTTTCGTGAAGTCTGTATACCAATCTGCTAAGAATGTCATGTACTCTATTCCACTTTTCACAGTGCTAGGTTTTAAATTACCTAGTATGCAATTTCCTGCAAAGATGTTGCCCATGGTACTGTCTTCCCATCCTGGAACCACCATGGGTAGATTTTTTTCTGCTGCGGCCAGGAGCCAGCTATCTTTTGGGTCTATCTGGTAGTGCTCTTCTAAGCAGCCATCTAGGAGCATTTGGTACATGTACTCATGAGGCAGAAAACGCTCACCTTTAGCCTCAGCCTCTTTCCAAAATCGTTCAATATTGCCTTGTAGTCTTCTAAAAGCTTCTTCCTCTGGGATACACGTATCTGTAACTCTATTGAGGTGTCTATCTAATAAATCTTGCTCTTGCTTAGGTGTAAGATCTCTGTAATTTGGAATACGCTCGTAGTGGTCATGTGCTACTAGGTTCATTACATCTTCTTCTAGATTAGCCCCAGTGCAACTTATTATATGCACCTTGTCTTGGCGTATCATTTCAGCAAGTATTTTTCCCATCTCAGCAGTACTCATAGCACCTGCCAGGGTAATCATCATTTTGTTTCCTTTGGCGAGTTGAGCATTGTACTCATCTGCGGCGTCTACCAATGCCGCTGCGTTAAAATGTAAGAAATACTTATCTATGAAATCACTTATTGGTTTACTCATCTTCTTATTCTAATAATTGTGTTACTTAATACCCGAGTATTTTCATCATACTCTCTACGTTTTGTTCTTCTGCAAATAGCTCATCTATTATGTTGCCTTCTGCATCTTTGTACAGTAAAATTTTCTTCGGACTAGGAATCAGACAGTGCTTTATTCCTCCTTGGCCACTTAGGCTCTCCTGATAGGCTCCGGTATTAAAAAATCCGATGTACAAAGGTTCTTCCTCGTCATCATTTACCGTTGGCAGATAGATGGCATTTACGTGCTGCTCACTATTATAGTAGTCGTCACTATCACAAGTTAGGCCACCTAGCAACACACGCTCGTAGCTTTCGTTCCATTTATTTAGAGGCAGTAAAATAAATCGTTCACTTATAGCCCAAGCATCGGGCAATGTAGTCATAAATGAGCCGTCTATCATATTCCACCGTTCTCTATCGTTTTGTCTTTTTTGGTGAATTATTTTATAGACTGTTCCGCCACTTTCACCAACGGTGTAGCTGCCAAATTCCGTAAAAAGATGTGGCTCTCTTACGTTTTTCTCAGTACACTCTTGTTTTATTTGACCTACTATTTCTCTAATCATATAGGCATAGTCGTAGCTAAAGGTTAAGCTCCGTTTGATTGGGAATCCGCCTCCTATGTTTAGTGAATCTACCGTGTCACAGACTACTTTTAGTTTGGCGTATACATTTAAGCATTTACGAAGCTCATTCCAGTAGTATGCGGTATCACGTATGCCTGTATTGATAAAGAAGTGAAGCATTTTAAGCTCCAT
>DNBZ01000052.1:3391-6811 GCA_003484585.1 Bacteroidota bacterium
TGCAGATTATCAAATCCCATTTCTATGAGTTCGATTATTTTATCAATGTATAAATCTGTTTTAAATCCATTGCAAATGATATATCTATCCTTAGGTAGTAGCCCTTCGCTATGCAGTTTTTTTATAAGATCTAGATCAAATGCAGAAGAGGTTTCGAGGTGTATGTCATTCTTTAATCCTTCTTCTATAACATACTTATAGTGAGAACTTTTAGTGCAGTAGCAATAGTTGTATGTGCCATTGTAGTTATGCTCTGCAAATGCATCTGCAAACCAGAACTTGGCTTTCTGAATATTCTCAGAAATTTTGGGTAAATAGCTGAAGCGAAAAGGTGTACCGTACTTTTTTGCTAAGTCCATCAGAGGAATATCTCTGTACTGGAGTTCACCTTCTGTATTGGTATGAAACTCCTCAGTAGGGAAGTTAAATGTTTGGTCTATTAGGTCTGAATATTTGTTTTTCAATGTAGTGTGTAATGCGGTACAAATTAAAAGATAAAATGCAGTAAATATTCTTGATTTTTAATTGAAACTATAAAGAGGATAAACCTGTTACACAGAGGTACTATTCATAGTCTACTTATGACTGTTTTAAGTACCTTTGCAAACTTCAAATAATTTCAATTATCAACGAGCAAGATACCATAAAAATAATAGGTGCTAGAGAGCACAATCTTAAGAATATAGATCTTGAAATACCAAGACATAAGCTCGTGGTATTCACTGGCTTAAGTGGTAGCGGAAAGTCTAGTCTTGCGTTTGACACTCTTTTTGCCGAAGGCCAAAGAAGATACATGGATACCTTCTCAGCATATGCACGCCAATTCGTAGGAGATATGAAGCGGCCAGATGTAGATAAAATAGAAGGTCTAAGTCCTGTAATAGCCATAGAGCAAAAGACAGTAAGTAAAAATCCTAGAAGTACCGTGGGTACTATCACAGAAGTATATGATTTTCTGAGACTACTCTTTGCTAGAGCGGGAGATGCGTACTCATATTTGAGTGGCAATAAGATGAAAAGCTATACTGAGCAAGAGATTATCGACTCGGTAAATGATAAATTTAGTCTACAAAAGATGGTGATTCTAGCACCGCTGGTCAAGGGTAGAAAGGGACATTATAGAGAGCTTTTTGAGCAGTACAGAAAGCGTGGGTATACCAAAGTATGGGTAGATGGCAAACTAATGGATATAGAGCCAGGAATGCAGCTAGACCGTTACAAGATACTAGACATTGACCTAGTAATAGACCGCATAACGCCTGAAGATGCAGGTAGTTTGCGAGTGACAGACTCTATACGCTCAGCCATAAAAATGGGAAAAGGGGTAGTGAGTATTCTTAATCCAGAGACCAATGAGCTTACTCATTTTAGTAAATATCTGATGGATGTAGAGACTGGATTATCTTATAATGAACCACAACCTAATCTCTTCTCTTTTAACTCACCCTATGGTGCATGCCCTACCTGTGATGGACTTGGGACTAGCTCGGATATTTTACAGGAGGATTTAATCCCAAACCCGAAGCTGAGTATTAATAAAGGAGGATTTGCTCCACTTGGGGATATAAAAGATAATTGGACTTTTACTCAGCTTAAGGCTATGAGTAAAAAGCTAAAATTCAGTATGTCTAGGCCGATAGCTGATCTGCCTAATAATGTTTTAGAATTAATATTACACGGTACAGATGAGAGATTTGAGGTGGAATATCGTGGAAGCTCAGGACATAATCAAACGTACGAGACCAAGTGGAAAGGTCTAGTGCCTTCACTCATGGAGGCGTATCACGAGAAAAGTTTCGGGACTCTTAGTCGCTGGGCAGATGAGTTTATGACTGTAATCCCTTGTCCTACTTGTGCAGGAGGGAGGCTTAATAAGGAAGCTCTATCGTATCGCATAGGCGAGGTGAATATTGCAGATCTAAGTAACAAGAGTATAGGCGAGTTGCATGACTGGCTACAGTCAGCAAGTGCTACTATGACTGACCGTCAGCTCACTATAGCCACGGAAGTTATCAAAGAAATAAGCGAACGTGTAAAGTTTTTAGTAGATGTGGGTCTTTCCTATCTGTCTCTGAATAATAGTGCCAAAACGCTAAGTGGAGGTGAAGCTCAGCGTATCAGACTGGCTACCCAAATAGGTTCTCAACTAGAAGAAGTGCTTTATATCTTAGATGAGCCTAGTATAGGATTGCATCAGCGAGATAATAAACGACTGATTAACTCTTTGAAAGAATTACGAGATATAGGTAACTCTGTTATAGTAGTAGAGCACGACCGCGATATGATAATAGAGAGTGACTATGTAGTAGATATAGGTCCAAAAGCGGGTAAGAAGGGTGGTGAGATAGTGGCCGCAGGTAAGTGGGAAGACATAAAAAATAATGGTACAGTTACATCTGACTACCTCGGTGGTCAGCGTAAGATAGAAGTACCTAAAAAGCGTAGAAAAGGCAACGGCAATAAGCTAACACTCAGTGGCTGCACCGGTCATAATCTGAAAAATATAACTGTGGATTTTCCTTTAGGTAAATTCATAGCAGTAACTGGAGTCAGTGGAAGTGGTAAGAGCAGTCTTATAAACGAAACACTGCACCCTATACTATCAGAATATATATACAACAGTAAGAAAAAACCTTTGCCGTATAAAAAGGTAAAGGGGCTAGAGCACATAGATAAGGTTATCACTATAGACCAGTCGCCAATAGGACGTACTCCACGTAGTAATCCTGCTACTTATGTAGGTTTTTTCTCAGATGTCAGAAACCTATATTCCGAGATTGGCGAAAGCAAGATACGTGGCTATAAGCCTGGTAGATTTAGTTTTAATGTAAAAGGAGGTAGATGCGAGACATGCAGAGGCGGAGGTCAGAAGGTCATAGAAATGAACTTCTTGCCAGATGTGCTAGTAGAGTGCGAAACTTGCTCTGGTAGACGATACAATAGAGAAACACTAGAGATACGATACAAGAATAAGAGCATCAGTGATGTGCTCAATATGACGGTGGAAGAAGCCGTAGTGTTTTTTGAAGCAGTACCTAGTATTTACCGAAAAATAAAAGCCCTAAATGATGTAGGTCTTGGCTATATTACGCTAGGACAAAGTAGCACGACTATATCTGGAGGAGAAGCACAGCGAGTAAAACTGGCTAGTGAGCTAGGAAAAATAAGTACTGGGCAAACATTCTACATACTAGATGAGCCTACTACAGGACTACATTTTGAGGATATAAATGTACTGCTAGAAGTGCTGCAAAACCTAGTGGAACTAGGGAATACAGTATTAGTGATAGAGCATAATCTGGATGTAGTAAAAGTAGCTGACTATATGATAGACATAGGTCCTGAGGGAGGTCACGGTGGTGGCGAAGTGCTCATTACTGGAACCCCAGAAGAAGTAGTGAAATCTAAAGTGGGCTATAC
>DNBZ01000024.1 GCA_003484585.1 Bacteroidota bacterium
GCTATTGAAAACTCCTCATTTAAATAAACTGTTTCACCTGGTCTGGCCGCGGGTACAGTCCATTCTCTTCTTACAGGAGGACCGCCTTTTACGCTTTTGCTGTTTGGGATCAGATAGTCAAGAATTATTGCTTCTTCTATACTCGACTGAACTCTCATTCTAATAAAGCCCGATTTCACATCAACTTTAGTCAACTTAGCCCCGCCAAATTCGTATTTTGTTTCATCAAAACGTTCAAGTAAGTTTTGTGCTGGGAAAACTGCTTTTGCATAGCTAGGTTTAAGGTCGCGTACACCTAAGCTTACTATAAGCCCTTTGGTAGCATCTATTGTTACCTCTCCATCAGTCTCTTTTGTTTTTATTTTAGTAACCCTAAGTTCTAAAACGCCATTTACCGTTTTGCCTGCTAGCGAATAGGACTTAGATACGGTACTATTGGGAGCCATATTTTCAAAAGTCCCTGTTATTACAATCTCATTATCATTAGCATTAATCAGCTGAAACTCTAGTAGCTCTGCTTCCATAGGCAACTCATTAGTTATCGTAATGTCTATATAACCTTCAATGAAAGTCGCAGTACTGAAAAACTCTTCTGAAACGTCTATTTCTGTGCTTTCGTTTGGCTCTAATTCTTGAGCTGGCACAGAGGCCTCTTTTCCGTGTAATAAGTTAGCTGGCGGATAGAGTTCGCCAAGTGTTAGTGTATCCTCAAACGAACGATCGTCTAGCACTAAACTAGATAGGGTTACCTCAAGGCTATCTACTCTGTCTGGAATTTTTAAGATGTCTTCCAAATTTGTGATGCCATACTCTTCTTCGAATACTAGATTTAGTGAATTATCATAATTAGTAGATAGTAATGAGTCCGGCACTAAATCGCCTAACGTAAGCTCTGTTTCTAAAACAGGAGCAAGCCACTTGCTATCTGATGAAAATTTTTCTTTTCGACACCCTACAAAAAGTAGCGTGATCATCAAAAAGCTCAGTATTGTCTTTTCCATTATACAAAGTAAAGCGGTGACGTGTAAAAATTGTTATGTTTGTTTTAGATATTGCACTAAAATGTCCTCACACCACTACGTAAAAGAAGGGCAAGAGCCTGCTCTGATAATCGCAAACGGCGAAATGTGCTCGTATGAACTATTGGTTTCTATAATGGAGTGGTGTCCCTATGTTATTGCGTTAGACGGGGCTTATGATAGGCTGGTTTCTATGCAGATAAGTCCAGATATAGTTATAGGAGATTTGGACAGCTTACAAGCTTTGGAAGAGGCTATGCACACCCAATTTATAAAAGATGAAAATCAAGAAAACACAGATTTAGAAAAAGCAATAGACTATTTGCTTTCAAAAGGTAGAACAGACATCAATATAGTGTGGTCTACCGGCAAAAGGCTAGATCATACTTTAAATAATATAGCTACACTAGCCAAGTATCCAGAAGCTAAAATCGTGGTATATGACAATCATTCTAAAGCATTTATCCTTCCCAAAACATACATTAAATTTTATGATAAAGGAACTTCTTTGTCTCTCATTCCTTTGCATACCGCAAAGGGTATATCTACAGAAAACTTAAAGTATAATCTAAAAAAAGACGCACTAGAGTTTGGTAAAAGAAGCGGCACTAGCAATGAAGCAGCCACCTCTGGCAAGGTCTCTATATCTTACAGTGAGGGCACACTGGCACTTATAGAAAGCACCGATTAGTCTATCTACTATAGTTTGGTGCCTCTTTGGTAATAGTGACATCATGCGGGTGACTCTCTCTAATCCCAGAACCTGTAATATGCGTAAACTGAGCTTCTTGTAACTGTGCCATCGTCTCAGATCCTGTATATCCCATTCCTGCTCTTAATCCACCAATGTACTGATATACTACTTCAGATAATTTTCCTTTGTAAGCTACTGTTCCTACTATTCCTTCAGGTACTAGTTTTCCTATGTCTGCTTCTGCATCTTGAAAATAGCGATCTGTAGACCCTTTTTTCATGGCTTCTATACTCCCCATGCCCCGGTAACTTTTCACCTTTCTACCTTCATAAAAAGATACATCTCCTGGAGCTTCTTCTGTGCCCGCAAATAAGCTTCCAGCCATGATAGCATCTGCTCCAGCTACTATAGCTTTCACTAAGTCTCCACTATATCGTATGCCCCCATCTGCTATTATGGGTACGCCTGTTCCTTTTAGAGCTGCGGCACATTCCATCACCGCATTAAGCTGCGGTACACCTATTCCTGCTATTATTCGTGTAGTACAAATAGATCCAGGACCCACTCCTACTTTTACAGCGTCTGCTCCATTATCTGCCAAATATTTAGCAGCTGCTCCTGTAGCCACATTGCCTACTATTACTTGCAGGTCTGGATACTTTGCTTTTACTTTCTTAAGCTCGTCTACCACGCCTTTAGAGTGGCCGTGTGCTGTGTCTATGGCTATCACATCTACATCTTGCTCTACAAGTGCGGTAACACGCTCTAGCGTGTCTGCAGTCACGCCTACGGCTGCTCCCACCATAAGTCTACCAAACTGGTCTTTGCACGCCTGCGGATGGTTTTTTACTTTTTGGATGTCTTTGAAAGTAATAAGTCCTAGCAGCTTATTGTCTTTATCTACTACCGGTAGTTTTTCTATTTTATACTCCTGAAGTATTTGCTCTGCTTCCTTTAAGTCGGTGCCTTTAGGTGCCGTTATTAGGTTTTCTTTAGTCATTACGTCGTCTATTGACGTCTGCAGATCTCTTTGGAAACGAAGGTCTCTATTGGTAATGATGCCTATAAGAATATCATTTTCATCTGTTATTGGGATCCCGCCTATCTTGTTTTCCTTCATTACTAGCAAGGCGTCTGCTAAGGTGTTCTCCTTGCTAAGTGTGATTGGATCTTTTATCATTCCACTTTCAGACCGCTTTACTTTTTTTATTTCTGCAGCTTGCTCAGCTATAGACATGTTTTTATGCACTATTCCTATGCCTCCTTCTCTGGCAATGGCAATGGCTAGCTCGGCCTCTGTCACCGTGTCCATAGCGGCACTTATTATAGGAATATTGATAGTAAGTTTTTTTGTAAGTCTAGTCTGAGTGTTCGTATCGCGTGGCAATACTTCAGAATATCTAGGTAAAACTAAAACGTCATCAAACGTTAAACCTTGATACGCAATTTTAGAAAATTTGGATTGAGACATTGGGCAAATATTAGATTTGTTATTTGCCGTACAAAATTACTTTAAACCACCACTAATCACCTAATTAATTTGTAATTAGATGATTTTGACCTACAGATGGCAGAAATTTGACCATTTCTGCTTGCACTGCGTCCTCCATCCAAAATTTACTCCCACATACTTCGTTATCTTTGTGTCGTAATACATGCGAACTATCACATCCATATGTCTTTTGTTTTTCTGCCTAGTAAACTATGCTCAGGGTACCGATGAAAAACTTGCTGCTCAGTTTTATGAAAATGGAGAATATGAAAAAGCGGAAGGATTATATAAACGGCTCCATAAGCAAAACAGAAATTCCATATACATCTACGAAAATTATCTAAATACACTGCTGGCTTTAAAAGAACAAAAAAACGCAGAGAAGCTAGTAGAAAAGCAAATAAAAGAAAACCCTTCACGTCTCAATAATCAAGTAGATTTAGGATATGTCTACCTGCAATTTGATGAAAACGAAAAAGCTGATCGCTATTTTGACAAACTAATAAAGGAGAACGTAAGCGACCGAAATACGGTGCTAATTCTTGCCCAGTCCTTCGAAAGAAGAATGCTAAGCGACCGAGCCATACAAACCTATGAGCAAGGTATAAAAAAGCAAGGGGTTGTTGCTTTTCACGAACAACTACTAGCTAGCTACCGCAATACAAACAACACCAAAGACTTAACAGACCTGGCCCTTGAGGTAATACAAGCAGACGGAAATACTTTTGAATATGTAACCCGTGTGCTAGATATAGTATATGAAGATGAAACCGCGTCTACCTACCTGCAGCAACGGACTCTTCTCTACGCTCAGAAGCACCCAAGTAATCAAATATTCGATGAACTTTTACTAGAAGTTTTCTTACAGCAAAAAAAATACACCGCCGCTTTGAGGCAAGTAAAATCGCTAGACAAAAGAAATAATAATAATGGTCAACGTGTATTACAGTTGGCCAGTCTGTGTGTGCAAAACGAGCAATATAATACTGCTATAGAAGGATACGAATACGTAATAGGCTTAGGTAAATCATACCCTAATTTTTTGCCTGCACAGCAAGGTTTAATTAATTCTCTTTACCTCAAAACCACTAAAAGTATACAGCCTAATAAGGAAGAAGTGGGTCTGCTGATAGACAAAATCAATCTTTTAGTGGGTGCCAATGGCACCAATTACAATACCGCCGCCAGCCTTTATAGATTAGCAGAATTGCAGATTTTTTATAACGATAATGTGGGTGCAGGTGTCAATATTCTAGAGTCAATAATAAAAACTCCTAGACTTCAATCTACATTTATAGCTGAGTGCAAGCTCTTACTAGGTGATGCATACTTGATGGAGGGCAATGTGTGGGACGCTAAGCTGATGTACGGCCAAGTAGATAAGCAATTTAAAGAAGATGCTCTGGGTCAGGAGGCTAAGTTCAAAAATGCTAAGCTATCTTACTACGAAGGAGATTTTGATTGGGCAAAAAGTCAATTAGACATTTTAAAAACGGCTACTACACAGCTCATAAGCAACAATGCCATAGAACTTGCATTGCTAATACAAGACAACACGGGTCTAGACACTACAGAAGATGCCATGAAAGAATATGCTGCAGCTGAGTTTTATCTTTTTCAGAACAACATAGCCAAGTGCTCCGAAATACTAAATCTGCTCCCCTTTAAGTATCCAGACCATACGCTAAACGATGAGATTTTTTATCTAAAAGCTAGGGTTCAAGAAAAGCAGGGAAACTACGAAGAGGCTAATAAGCTATATACGGCTGTCTACGAAAAGTACGGTGAAGATATCCTAGCTGATAACGCACTATATCGCTCCGCCATTATCACCTTACAGTTGCTCAAAGAGCCAGTAAAGGCTCGGGAGTTATTCGAAAAAATAGTGTTAGAATACAACTCTAGTCTCTTTGTGGTGGATGCTCGTAAGAATTACTTCGCTCTAAAAGAGGGTAAGTCTATTGAAGATGCTTTTTTCAATGGCATAACAAACTAAACCCTGCCTTTTTTATTTGCTTAAATAATATCTGTAAGCGACCTCTACTCTGCCGAAAGCTCCATCTTCAAAATCTGTATTCAGCGGCACTCTATCGTCACCAAAACGGAATAGACTAAGCCCAAAATCTATCTTGTCGGCAGTTTGATATTCTCTAAACGAACGGCCTAGGGATACCCCAGCCATTCCTCTTATTATAACTCCTTTTATAGGTTCGAAACCTACGTGAGCAGCTATCTCATTAGAGAGGTGATGCATGTAGAAGGGTGTCGAAATTGCTGCTCCTTGCACATTATACGATTTTACGGTAGCTCGCCAGTTAAGTCCTGCTGTTATTTTGGGTGTGACGCTATAGTTTATCTTAGCATAAGACGGCACTATTACATCCATTTCTAGTTTGTCTTTTTGATAATAGAATCCGAAAAGCGGAACCAAAAAAGGCCCAAATCTATCGCCATTCATATATGCACCAAACTTGTAGCTGAGGTTTTCACTCTTCTTCATTTTAGCAAGTACTAAACCTCCTATTTGAAAATCTTCTATACCCAAGTCGCTTTTAAAATTAGAAGCTACTTTGGGTAGTAGTAAGTATGTAGCACTCCACTTTTTAGAGTATTTCACATTCATCCCTACTTTTAGTATATAAGAGGAAACCGGTGTTTTATTCTCGTTAGGGTCCCATGCCGTAGATACCCTGTCATACACCACTCCTGCTAGTATAGCGTTGCCATTTTTTAGTTCTATGGGTACGGTAAGGTTAAGATTAACCTTCTGTAAGTCTGTGGTTTGATTGCTGCTATCAAAGGTGTTTTGTGGCGTGGTAGTGTACTCTGTATGTAATATATCTACATAGTTTTGAGCGTAGCTGCTAAATGAATATAGCGATAGAATTAGTATCAGATGTTTCCGCATGATTTACAATTATAGTGCATAGCATGTACTTTTACCGCTTTTAGATATGTTTCACCTCGTTTTACTAGAACCGCGTATGCCTGGCAATGTAGGCACCATTGGCCGACTGGCTGTAGCTACAGGTTGTACACTTCACCTTATCAAACCCTACGGTTTTAAAGCTATAGATGAAGAAAAAGTAAAACGAGCAGGCATGGACTATTGGGCAGATCTCAACTATATAGAATATGAAAATATAGAGGCTTTTTGGCAAGTACACCCTTTCAGCAATAGGCATTTTCTAACGACTAAAAAGGCTGCGAAACACTACACTGAATTTGTTTTTAAGCCTGGAGATTATCTCTACTTTGGTAGAGAAGATGTTGGTCTTCCAGAATCCCTAACCAGCAAAAAATCAGATGCCTGTATGTCTATACCTATGGTAAGCGGTGCTCGGTCTCTCAATATAGCCAACGCTGCTTCGATAGTAGTGTATGAAGCGTGGCGGCAAAATTCATAGGCGGGGATGGAGTTTGTTGCTTGGTAGAGAGGCATCTGAAAACAACGCCGGGATAAACAAATTTGGCCCGCTACATAGATATGCCGCGGGCCAATAAACAAAACTTTAACCAAGATTATGCAGTAGAATTACTATTGCATAATCTTGGTTAAAATGGGCTAGCGTACGCTGGGTTGTTTAAAAATGTACTATCTGTAAAGCAGTGCAAAAAAGCCAGTAAGTCTGCCTTTTCTTGTGTTGTTAGCTGCACACCTCCAGCATGTGTTTGTTTCATTAACGGGTCTATGGTAGTTGAATATTTCAATCCCTCGCTGTAAAAATCAATCACTTCTTCAAGCGTTTTAAATCTTCCATCGTGCATATAGGGTGCCGTTAGGGCTATATTTCGCAGGGTCGGCGACTTAAATCTCCCTCTATCTTGCGGATTACTCGTAACTGCCATTCTACCTTCTTCGGGATTTTCATCTAAACCATTATTATGGAAATCGCCATCGGTAAGCAAAGGGGTCCCATGGCAGTGAAAACAATCTCCTTCTTCCGAATAATATAAATCCATTCCATTTATTTCTGAGGGAGTTAGACTAACTTTTCGAAGCAAAAATTTGTCGTATTTAGAATCTGCAGAAATTAGTGTTCTTACAAATTGAGCCAGGGCGAACGAAGTGTTTTCGTACGTTATTTTGTCTGCATTAAAAGCTTTTTTAAACAAATCTTTGTACGTGGCATTGGCATTAAGTTTTGCCATATCTGCTTCAAAAAAATCTTTTACTTCAAAAAGCATGATATCCTCCATTTTACCTTCTACTTGGCCATTCCAAAGGAATGCACTACTCCACGCCAAATTTATGTGTGGTAATGAATTCGAAGCATAGGTAGAGAAACCTTCTTTTTGCACATGGCATTGGACGCAGGCTCTACCTGAAACACCGTCAAGCAGGGTGTCATAATACAGCCTTTTACCCAAGGCGATGCCTTCTACCGTCAACGGATTGTCTGCATTTAGCAATGCCTCTGGAATATTTAAAAAGAAAGGCGTAGTTATATAAGGTGCATCTGGCACCTCTTTTCCTTTATCATCATTGCAGGCACTAAAATAAATGCTTGCGAACACGAATAGTAAAAACGTAGAGAGTATGTGTGCCTTTTTCATATTATTGGGTTAGCGTTATAACATCGTGACCATTGTCCATTAATTTTTGTTGCACCTCTGCATTGCCCATAATCTTAGTAATGTCTTTCAAAGACAAATCGTTTGGGCTAGTCATCCATTTATCCAGATGTTCGTTTATCGTAATAGTAGCATCATTTTTAAGATCTATTGGGGTGTCAAACGTAAAATAAAGGCTGTTGTCTTTGGCCATAAGTGGACCCGTGTGCATTTGAAAATTCTGAATGCTACTATCTGTTTTCGCGAACTTACCTTCAAACTTCATATAATGGTATCCGCCGCCCATGGGCACCGGCCATTCCATATTGCTTTCTGGTTTCATAGTGAACATTCCTGTTTGGTTAAGCCGTGCCGGTATGCCAAACACCAGGCTAAGTCCTACATATTGCTCTGCAGCTACCTCTTTTACTATATCCATCCCAATATTATCTCTTGCATCTACATAGTGAATATCCTTAACCAAAACACTGTCGCCATTGGCCTTTCTTAAGTAGATAGCCGACACAAAATAACGGAGCGTGCTTACCTCAAATTTTTGATTTAACACATTAGTGTATTGGGTCGTATCAAAATCGAGTAGCATGTTATTTACTTGATGATTAAAAAGCACATTTAGTTGTGAATTAGGATTGGGTTCCTGCACTTCATCTTTACACGATTGAAAAAAAACGGAGCCTGCAAGAAGGGTAAGAAAAAAAAGTTTTAACTGTTTCATACTATGTTTTAATTTTAATGACTCTTTGCTAGAACAAAGTTGTTTAAGAATATTAAATTAGAGATACGCATCCACTTAATGTTGGTCAGTTATCGTTATGATAATGGTCAAGGTGAGAACAGTAAATCATCCTCGGGGCAAGCC
>DNBZ01000154.1 GCA_003484585.1 Bacteroidota bacterium
GTATAAAGTTTATACCTCTTTGCTCGTACTCCTCTCTTTCGTCCTTTGTTATACTCCCTGTGGCTCCTTCAAAATATGTTGGAGTTACATCTATATCTGGGAATGTTATATTTTGTAATTGTTCAAATTGCGCATCATAATCTGAACTAGCTACTGACTTTCGCTGGTTCTTATTTGGCTGTAACATATGCTATATATTTTATTTTTTACTTTTTGCTCTTTCTCTTTCTAATTCCTCAATATAGTCGTCCATATAGATGGAGACATCATTCATGCTTGCAAACCCATCTTTAGATATAATTGTTTGTACAGGTCTACTATCTTTTAATGAGTACAAACGTATGAAATATTTTCCATTTGCGAACTGTACCCCCACACTAAAATTATCAGTGTTTAAATCACTGCCTAATTTTGGATTAACTTCTTCTTTAATATATTCTTTTGCAAAATTATCAAAAGATTGTGTTCCTTCTGCTGCATTTTTAGGCTCTGCTACTACAGATTGCCCAGGGAACTGTAGTCTAGATAAGTCTACAGCTGTAGGGCTATAGTAAAATGCCTCTTGACTTTTGTCTATGCTATTAAGATCTGAATTTACTCCTAAAAGATTTCTAGCATCTACCTTACCTAGCATATTCTCTTCTTTACCTTTTTCTCCCGTCATACCACTAACGTAAACAAAAGGTTGTCCTGTCTCATAATTCCAATACATTCTACTAGATATTGCTGTAGGTTTAAATCCTGCCATAGCTTTATCTACATCAGCAACATCTGTTATAGGCGTAAACTGTCCTTTTAGTACTCCTTGTAAATTTATACCAAGGCCATCCATAACTTGTTTAATCTTTCCAGTTTTACCTGCGTAGTCGGAGTAAATAATTTGTTTATTATCTGCAAATTCTTCCATGTATCTCTCTACACCAGCTCTCATTTTTTCTGAAGTTAACTGGTCTTTTGGTATAATCGCTTTATATTGTCCAGATTTAACACCTTCCATTAATTCAAGTTGTATTGCTGCTTCTACTGCTTTTCTACTATT
This sequence comes from Bacteroidota bacterium, assembly GCA_003484585.1. GTDB lineage: Bacteria > Bacteroidota > Bacteroidia > NS11-12g > UBA9320 > UBA9320. Next base: position 1,040 of record DNBZ01000154.1, read on the forward strand.
TTCTTGAACTTTTAGGTTAATAGGATTACCTCCTGGGATAAACTTCTCATCCACACTTCCTTCAAATGCATATACACCATCACGTTGTACAATTTGTTCTTGTAGTCTAGATATCTCACCATAAATATCATTAGTTTCACCCTCTTTTAACTTTTTTAGTTGCGCAGGGGTTACACCTTCTCGTTCTGCTATTATATTATACATACTCTCTACAGCAGAAGCATCTTTGTTAGATAACTGATCTAAAGATATAAGCCTTTCTCCTAAGTTTTCATAGTTACCTAGAGCTGATTTAATATCTAAACCTACAACTGCTCCTGGTAGTTTAGGTTTAGCGGTTCTATCGCTAAGTCCAGGAATTTCAGTAAGTTTACCTTCAGATATATCTCCTTGAGCATATCTATTTGCTATAGTTGCAAACTTATTGTTTAAGAACGTTTGAATATCTACCCCAGTAGCATTACTCTTATCTTGACCGTATTGCATTAAATTGTTATTAGCCTTATAGTGATCAATTAAAGCACTGTAAATATCATTAGGCTCTAAAGTAACTGACTGTACAGTCTGTTGAAGATTACCATCTTGTCTAAGCTCTTGTATTTTTCTAGCTTTTAAATCATCTGCTACAGAATTAAGATTAGAATCAAACTCTGTCTCAGACATTGAAGAGAACTGTAAGTAAGGGCTGTATACACTTCCAGGCTCACTTTCATTGTATGCACCTAAAGATTGCTGCATATAGTATCCTCTAAGATCTGGATCTTTTACAGCGCTTTGAACTTTAGTTTGGAACTTTTGGTGTGCAGAGTAAGAGTTTACAGCATTAATGTAATCTCTATCGTTTACTATATCATAATAGTTTTGCATCAAAGTTCTGCTCATATTTCTATGAGATAAGTTACCTCCAGTTTGATCTACTAAAGCTCCAACTTGTTTATTAAAGGCTTCAGCTTTTTGATCAAATATATCTTTATCTTTTGGAAGCATAGGCTGATTGTACATCTTATTTACTTCCCCCATAAGCTTCATATTAGTAGCTTCTTTTTGACCAGCTAATTGAGCCATACCTAACATTTCGTTAAACGGCATTGGGCTGTACTGATAGTCTATATCAGGTACTTGACTTAAAAATCCTCTGATACCTTTTCCGTAATCTATTTCTGCCATGTCTTAGTATTTTTTTCTTAGTCCAAACTGACCTCCGTAAGCTCCAAATATATCGTCTCCAAACATTCCTTTTAACATACCTCTTTGTGTACCTTCTCTTCGCATTGAACTTAGTGTTCCTAACCCTTGCGTAAGTCCCTTACTAAGGGAGTTTAGAGGATTTAAAGCTTGTCCCATCTGAGCTTCTTGTGCAGCTATCTGCTGATTAATTTGTTCTGCTCTATTTATTTCCGCAACATTAGCCTGGTCTACTCGAGCTCTATCCTGCATCTGCATAGCTCCTAACTGGCCATAAAACTGCCCTGCTTGTTGTTGAGATGCAGTAGTACCTGATTGGAGTCCTGCTCTAAGTTGAGATCCTGTTGCTCCTGAACCCTCTAATCCTGTTCTCAATCCTGCAAGAGCTCTATTTTGTTGAGACATATATCTTTGCTCCATAGGAGAGAAGTCTTGGTAGTCTTGTAGCGTAGGTTCGTAAGTACCTAAATCTACTTCAGGCTGCCTTCCAAATAATCCTTTTGCCACGTTAAATGCAGAAGGTAAAAATTGTAGTGCAGTTGCTCCTGGAGTCATACCAATTCCCGCACCCAATTTACCAAATACATTTTTTAAAAACCCCCCACCTTCTTCAGCTGTAGCAGTTTCTTGGTCTATACCTTGTTCTTTTTTAAATGCTTCTTGATCATCGTATAGATCTTTTACCTCTGCCATAATACGAGGGCTCATACGCTTGGATGTATTTCTATCGTAGACATCTCCGCCCACAGCCATTCTGCTTATTTCGTCTAGCTCATTACCAAACTTAGAAGCCATGTCTGCGTAAGTAGCACCTTTCATACCACCTACTTTTAGTCTATCTGTAAATACGTAAGAAGGATCGTCGCCATTCATCTTGATGCCTATACCTCCATCTGCGTGAGATGGTCCTCCTAACTTATACATACTAGCTCCTTTATATTTAGTAGCCATTCCGCCATTGTAGGCTTTGTTTACAGATATATTACCTATAACAACTTCTCCACCTTCAGCTTCGTAGTCTACATCAGCTTTACCTCCGTAAGCTCTATCGTCAATGCCACTTTCTCTATAAGCTTTTAGAAACGCATCAAAGTCTGTAGTAGGCTTTTTTCTTACGTTATCTAAATACAAATCTTCATTCATTATAGATCTGTAATCAAATGGAGCTTGATCTCCAGGTTGATTATCTAGCATCATTTGCATGTAGCTAGGATCTAATAAAGGAGAACCAAACATAGTAGCATCAGATTCAAAATTCATCCCAGGAATTATTGGAGACCCTGTAACTCTTTTTCTTTGAGAGTCTAGGTAAGTTTTAGAACCTTTTCCTCCATTATCATATTTAGATTTTTTCATATTATCAAAATGCTTAGGTAATTTATAATTTTGAGAAAAGAACATAGCCTCATCAAATGAATCAAAAGGTATTGCTTCTCCTGCTCTGTAAGCTTCCCCAAAAGATTGAGGTTGGTATCCTGCGTACGGAGCTTTTTTGTTTGTAATAGTAGGTGCTACAAAATATTTGCCATCAGATTCAAACACAGAAGATATGTGGGTAGATACGGATCCTTCTGGTTGACCAGTAAAATACTGGCCCTCTACAGGACGCATCATCCTAAATTTACTTGCTTTATTTTTTTTACTCTTATCTGGCATAATTTCGCAATATACTATAATTAATTATCTTCTAGAAATTCTGAATAAGGTTTTTACATAATGTAGCATTAATTTATCTTGATCTCTATCTCCAGTAGAAGTAAGTTTTACTTTTAAATAAGTATCTCTAAATCTTGAGTTATCTGACATTCTAGGTACAGGCATTCTACTAATATTCTCACGAACATCAAAATCTGTATCTTGATTAATTACTCTTACACCTTCTTCTGCATCAATAGTTGTAATACTTACAGTTGTTTTATAAGAAGGGGAGCTAATCTGGAAAGATACTTCATTAAAATTATTATCCAGCTCTAGATTATTGCCACTAGGATTTTGCATAATCCATTCAATGTTGTCAAATACTTTAGCATTTAATGGATTTTTATTTACTATAAATTCTATAGTAGCTGCAGACCCACTAGAAGTACCATAAAACTTTCCATAATCTCCTTGATTATGTTTATATATAACATCGTCAGATACAGATAAAACAGAATTTTTTGTAGTTATGTGTGCGTCAGCTGAATAGTTATAAAAAGAAGTGAATTTATTTAAATGCTCATTGAATACTAATGTTTTACTGTCTCCAACAGAGAACAATATTTCATTGTGCACTGGATCATGCCCGGAACTTAAATGAACACTATTATTTATTATTAAATTATATGCCCAAGACTTCATACCGTGAACATCTGAAATACTTTCTAGGCCATTTGCTCTAAAAGCATACACCTTTCTAAGATTACTGTCTATCCAATAAATTCCTTTTTCAGTTGACACTACACTGTCGCTGTTAGTATTCCCTGCAGTATTAGAAATATACTGAAAGTCTTGTATAACAGCTCCAGTACCTAGTACAATAGAAGTTCCTGACTCATCAATAACTGTAGACGTAGGGTTAATAGCTAACGCTCCAAATCCATTTTCTTGTAGAAAATATAGATTATCTTTAAAGTTAACTAAAGTTGATATTGCACCTTTATTACCGTCTAAATCTTTATAATTTTCTACTTTAAAGTTTGTCCAACTATCCTGTTTAGCATTGTTTATTTTTGCATCTGAATATAAAATTCTATTATCATAATCAGATACCTCTGTAAAGTTTAAAGGTTTAGGTATAAACGTTTCTGTTTTATTTTCAGAAGAGTATAGCGGGTTTAAGTCAAATGTATTTAATACAGTCTCTGAGTCGTCGGTCCAATCCTCTTTGTTAGCAAAGTGCCATCCTGCTCTTAACGCTGTATTAACAGAAGATTCTACAGGAAATGCAAAACTAACTGATTCTACATTTATATCATCACTATCTGAAACAGTAGTCCCAAGTCCTAAACTGCCTGCCTCATGCCTTTTCATTTTCTCTATGTCGTACATAACAACATAAGTGTCTCCTCCCCAAACTTCATGTGTATTCCAATCTGGATCTACATACTCACTATTATTCATAGATATAAATGGGCCTGCAGAAATATATTTATTAAAAGTTCGATCTGTCTGAGTGTTACCTCCGTACTGATTACCTTTTAAATCTTTACGTATGGTTGCAAACAACTTTGCTCTACCTCCAATAGTTCTAGCATAATCTATAAATTCTCTAGGATTTATTCCTTTTTCATATATTTCTTCCTTATTTGTAGTTTCTCCAGTCTCAGGATTTTGATCTCCTATAGAACATAGAAAAGTTTCTTCTCCAATTCCAGAGTAAGATATAGTAGAGGCTATACCAAGATAATTATATTGTGCGCTAGGGAACCCAACACCATTTACAACTTCAAGATTATCTATCTCAGCTATTTGTATTTTTTCTCCTCTACTTAATTTAGAAGCATATGTAAGAGGGAAGCTGTAATTTAAATAATCTTTATCTGAAGGCAATACATGGTTTGGATATATAGCTGCGCTTGCCTTTAAGCCTGATACAAAACCATACCTTTTATTACCAACAAGAGCTCCATCTATACTTACATGCATCTCATCGCTATATCTTGGATAACCTATAAAAGGCCATTCTGGAGAGTCAACACTAAACACATAAGACATCATTTTACTATATTGACTTCTTAAGGGTGCGTACCCCATAGGAGTCCCTAACTGATTATCATATTGATCGGCGTAGGACAATCCTCCTGTAGCAAGCTCTTTTTCATTCTGACTGTGCCCAAAAGCTGCAACTGGATCTATATCATCACTGGAGCTTTCTGTTTTATTCATAAAGTTTAAAATACCTGAACCTAGTATAGTTTGATCTCTTTCTGTTCTTTCTACTCTAACTACTTTATAACCGCTTATTTTATCTTGAATATTCTCTGGAATATCTATTTTGAATTGTATACCAAGAGCAATTAAGTCTCCAGCAGTATCTCTATACCCTTTTTTATCAGAAACTTTTTTACTAGATACGCTTTCATCAAATCCTGAAGGAGACTCAGTTCCTATATTTGCATACGCATCTACTTCTCCATTATTAAAGTGATAGTTTGCACCACTCCCCTGACTGTAACCCTGTCCTATTGTAAAATTTCTAATTCCTGAATTCCATGATTCATGATCATAATCTTTATAGTCTGGAAATTTTATATCTCCTATCCAGTTTACAAAACCAGGGTTACCTTGTAAGTCATATAATACTACACCAAATCTATAAACTTCATTCCGTCTATACCCTACCATTTCATTGGCTGTTATAGCAGATTTATAGTCTCCATTAACTCCGTTTGAATTAAAAACATTTATACTAGCATCGTCGCTAGCTGAATTTTTAAATCCTGCTTTAACAAAAGGTGCAGAGTCTGGTATTTCTCTTAAAGTATTACCGTCTATCAGTTTCTTTATAAATCTATATACTACGTTGGGCCCTTGCCCACCTAATGTAATTCCATTTATTTGAAATTTGTAAGCGTTAGCAGGAGTAGGATTTACTACTTCTGAGTTATAAGGATTTATTGCGTTTTGGTTTTGCTGTATTGAATATTTAGAGCTTCCACTTTGAGTTATAGGATCAAAATCATAATCTACATAAGTTTCTCCTGTATTAGCAACGCCGGCAGTTTCTTGTAAAGATAGTCTAGGGTATAAAATTGAATCAGGCCTTTTAAATCTGTAGGCTCTAGCATTAAATTCCAAATCAAAAACACTGTACCCTATATTTGATAAAAATAATCTGTTGTCCTTAGCAGCTAAAGTTTTAACTCTTGAAGGAATATTTGTTATAGTTGTAATTTCTTCCGGCAACAAAGCTGCTCCTGAGTTATCTCTGTGTGTAAAAAATAATGTAGATGAATTTATGTCTGTAACTTCTACTATGTATGCACTATCTACACTATTCGGTCCAGTTTTATATACAGCGGCTAGCTCAACAATGTCATAATCTATATTTAAATTAGTAATTTTAATTTCTACTGACTTATTAGTCTCTTCTCCTGGCTGAGTACTACTATACTCTGTTTGAGCTTCAGGATCTGGCTCGTACTCCCAGTACTCAGTACCTCTTACTATATGTACAAAGTTACTTAGGGGTGAAAATCTAGTGGTTTTACCTTCTGCTGATTTTAATCTGTAAGCATATTGATACATACCTGCAGGCAAATCTCCTATTGTTTCAACCTTTACAACTCTAGGCGCACCAAAGTTTACAGGCGGGTTTAAGTCAAGCTGATCTATTGTTAAATCTTTTACATTAGGGTCTGCAATATTTATAGATCTAACAGGGTTTTTGTTATCTGTAAAATAAACTCTTTGTATATCTGAAGATTCAAACCTCCCTATAGCGTTTATAGGGTTAAAAGCTTTAAATTTTAAGTCGTTGTTTTCATAAATAAGAGTAATGTCAGAAAGGTTATTTAAATTTATAGCATGAATAGTAGATGTACCCCTAAAATATGTCCCACTAATACCATTGTTTTCAAATGCATTTCTATATCGAACACTCGAAAAGATAATTAAAGTATCTCTAATAAATGTGTGTCCTACATACTCACAATCTAAAACCCCTAAGCTTACCTCTAAAGACCTGTGTATTCCGTCTAATCCTTGTACGTATGTAGTCTGGATTACCTCAAATTTTAAATTTAATACTTCCTTATTACCTTTTACATTAACTACAATAGCAGTTTCTCCGGGAGCCCCAGACGTTGTAATGCGTATATTTTCTGCATGCGTATAGAATCCATCTTGGGGCATAGTATTGCCAAGATCTTTCTGCATACCTTTATGAAACGTATTTATACTTTGATCTCTCATTATCTATTGAAGTTGTTTCTTATTTCTGCTGAACCTAAATTTTTAAAAAATGTTTCGTGGTGATTAATGTTTGGAAGCAGTCTCATAGTCATATTTTTAATAGCTTCCAACTGATCAATATTAGGCATTTTAGCTTTATTACCAGCTTGTCCTACATACCACATCCACTCTCTTTCCGAGTGTTCGTATATACCAGAAGCTAGTTGTCCTCGTCTCCATGCTATATAATCTATCTTCATTGTGAGATACTTTTTAACAGCTAATTGGTAGCTTGTATCTTCAGGTATAAGAGGTAGACCTTCTTCATCTGTAGGCACGGCTAAATACGCCATACACACTTGGCCTTCTTTTACAGATAATGTAATATGATTATTATTAAGATCAAATGTAATAGGAGTATACTCTCCGTGCATATTTGCAGTCATATCAAAGGCCATTGTACCTGAGTAATCTAAATTAAGATTATCCATCTCTGCCTCATCTCTTTGTTCGTATCTATAAGCACCATCAGTCTCAGTTACTTTTACTAACGTACCCCAGTTCTTTTCTTGAACGTGAGCAGCTAAGTTTGCATAACCTTCTATACCACAACAAGCCCCATCCATTAGGTGATGAAACGTATCTCCAGAATACTCTGCAGGCATACCATTTACAGCTACCTGCTCTAAACTATAAAAATCACAAGGCAGATGTGCTCTGTAATTCTTTATGTCTAAGTCAGGATTAGCTTTGTGTCCTGTAACTTTTCTTATATACTGTCTAGGATGTCCTATTAAGTTAAGAGCTTCTTCAGCCCATTGCATACAATCAATCCAAGGAAGTTCAAACTGATAACCATTATCAGCATAGACTTGTTCCATTATTGAATTAAGTGATATATATTTTCCATTTAATGCCATATTATTTCTATTTTATAAGGAGTTTGTCCAATCTAAATTTAAAACCATTGTTGCTATAGAGTCCATAGATGCGTTTGTAGGGTCAAAACTAATAAATATTACATCTCCTGCGTTAAATACATTCATGTTACTAGAATACTGACCATCAAAACTATCAAACTTGTAAGACCTGTCGTCATACTGCATATTAACTACATCACTTTCACCAGTTCCAGGATTAACAGAAGCAACTTCATTGTTTGGATATACTCTATGTACATTTACTATAGAATTACCGCAAGCTTGTTCAGACCTAATTATTACAGATTCTACACTACCATTACAAGGAGCAATAAATCCTCCAAACTCTAAGTATCCATTAGGATTGGTA
>DNBZ01000094.1:0-2174 GCA_003484585.1 Bacteroidota bacterium
TACCTAGAAGCTAAAGAGGCCGCACAGCATATAGGTTTTCCTCTAGTAATACGTCCTTCATTCACCATGGGTGGATACGGAGGTGGTTTCGTTCATAAGAAAGAAGAATTTGATGAGGCGGTAAAACGCGGTTTGGAAGCCTCTCCTACTCACGAAGTTTTAGTAGAACAAGCCGTAATAGGTTGGAAAGAATACGAGCTAGAACTGCTTAGAGACGCCAATAACAACATTGCCGTAATTTGTACCATAGAAAACTTTGACCCTATGGGGATACATACGGGCGAGAGTATCACCGTAGCTCCAGCTATGACATTGAGCGATACTTGTTTTCAAGAGATGCGAGATATAGCCTTTGATATGATGCGAAATTTAGGAACTTTTGCTGGCGGATGTAACGTTCAGTTTTCTGTAAATCCTGAAAATGAAAACATCATTGCTATAGAGATAAACCCCAGAGTATCACGTAGTTCAGCATTAGCTTCCAAAGCTACGGGTTATCCTATTGCTAACATAGCCGCTAAGCTTGCCTTAGGTTATTATCTAGATGAACTTAAAAATCCTGTTACTAAAACCACGTCAGCATTCTTTGAGCCAAGCATAGATTACACCATTGTAAAAATACCGCGTTGGGATTTCAAAAAATTCAAAGGGGCAGATACTACACTCGGACTACAGATGAAATCTGTAGGTGAAGTAATGAGTATAGGAAGAAGTTTCCAAGAAGCACTTCAAAAAGCTTGTCAATCGCTAGAAATCAATCGTTTAGGGCTTGGTTCTGACGGATACGAACTTAAAAACTTAGAACAAATAATTCACAGTTTAGAAAACCCAAGTTGGGATAGAGTATTTCATATACGAGATGCAATGGCACTAGGAGTGCCTATTACTTCCATCCAGAAAATAACTAAAATTGACAGATGGTTCCTTGAGCAAATTTACGAACTCGTAAAAATGGACAAGGAGATAAAGAAGTTTACCATCGACAATATAGATCCGGTTATTCTCCGTCTTGCTAAAGAAAAAGGATTTGCAGACGCACAGATAGCTCACCTTCTAGGAGGTGGAGTAACAGACATGGACGTATATGATAAACGTACCTCACTTGGCATCCATAGAGTATATAAAATGGTAGATACTTGCTCTGCAGAGTTCACGTCGCCTACTAATTATTTCTATTCAACCTTTGATGGAGAAAACGAGAGTCAACCCTCTGATAAAAAGAAAGTTATAGTAATAGGATCTGGACCAAACAGAATTGGCCAGGGCATCGAATTTGACTACAGCTGCGTGCACGGCATTAAGGCTGCACAGGAGTTGGGATATGAAGCAATTATGATTAATTGTAATCCCGAAACCGTAAGTACAGACTTTAATACTGCAGATAAATTATACTTCGAACCTGTATTCTGGGAACACTTATGGGACATCATCCAATTGGAAAAACCAGAAGGTGTAATCGTTCAACTCGGAGGGCAAACGGCTCTGAAACTAAGTGAGCGTATGAGAGATCACGGTATCAAAATAATTGGTACGTCGTTTGAAAACATGGACTTAGCTGAGGACAGAGGATCCTTCTCTACGCTTCTAAAAGAATTGGGAATACCGTATCCTAAATTTGGTGTAGCCGAAAATGCTTATGAAGCTATAGAGGTAGCTCATAAAGTAGGATATCCTGTACTAGTAAGACCTAGCTATGTACTTGGTGGTCAAGGTATGAAGATAGTAATCAATGACGAAGATTTACAAAAGGCAGTAATCGATTTGTTAGGAGATTTACCTGGCAACAAAGTGTTGATAGACCATTTCCTAGATAGAGCTGAAGAAACAGAGAGTGACAGTATTTGTGACGGTGAAGATGTGTTGATAGTGGGCATGATGGAGCACATAGAGCCAGCAGGTATCCACTCTGGAGATTCATCCGCTGTACTTCCTCCGTTCAGTCTATCAGAAAACGTAATAAATAAAATGGAGGAGTACACCAAAAAAATAGCGAGAGCTATGGACGTGCGAGGTTTGCTCAATATACAATTTGCAGTAAAAGAAGAGGAAGTATATGTGATAGAAGCTAATCCACGTGCTAGTAGAACTGTGCCCTTCATCTGTAAAGCACATAAAGTACCTTATGTCAATATAGCGACTAAAGTAATGCTTGGGGACATGAAGCTTAAAGATTT
>DNBZ01000094.1:2321-3083 GCA_003484585.1 Bacteroidota bacterium
AAAGATCCTGTATTCAGAGAACTGTATAATCAGAAATCAATGTATCTAAGTAGATAATGTTTAAGTATCTTCTGATTGGATTAATAGCGTATTGGGTATTCAAGAGGGTATTCAAAGTAGCCGATGCTGTAAAGCAAGACGGGAATCCACCTCAAAGCGACAGAACTTCGCCTCCGCAACCGAACAAAAAATCAACTATTGACCATTCTAAAGGTGGTGAATACGTTGACTACGAGGAGGTAGATTAGAATAAATAATTTCCAAAGATCAACTTGCAAATTTCAAAGTTTACTAAATATAATTCCTTTAAAAAAACCAATAGTAATCCTGATTATTCACTAGCCTTTCGTGCTTCAATAGGGTTTGCACTTTTACTTTCTCTTCAGGGGAGGAGAGTGACACTATGATTTGAACACCAGAAAAGTCTTGCTCATTATCTGACCTTAATACTACACCGTAGATGTCTTTTCCTATCTTCTTTTCGTTGTTGGTAATCCAAGTGAAAACTATCTTCCTTTCCAAAAGCTCTTTAGCAACTAACTTTCCCTTTTTGCCTGCTCCCCACAGAACTAGTGTTTTAGTGCTATCTCTATGAAGTTCTAAAAAATAATGCACCTTGAGGGGCGAATACGCAATTGGAAAGTACTGCTCTTCGTTCCTCGAAACTCTAGTCTCACTGTCTCGCCAGTGATGTACCACTTCGTTTAGACGAATAACCTTGAGTTTGTGTTTCAATATTCTAAAAGCCAAATCGTAGTCCTC
>DNBZ01000288.1:0-3049 GCA_003484585.1 Bacteroidota bacterium
AGACTTACTCTTTGCTCTCCCGGGTTGTTTCACGTCTTGTTTTATGCATATAGGCAACCCTTGTTTAGCTAGTTCAGCTATTCTTTTCAGAGCTCTTATATCCATATATTGTACATCTATATACAAGGTAGTAAAAGCGGCATCTCCTACTCTCAACTTGCCATCGCGGTACACTGCCTGCTCTAGAAAATGTCTATTAATCCAAAGTGGGTGATACCCTTCTAGCTCTGGTGCAGGGTCTATGTACCTAAGCTCATACTCTCCCCACACCCATACTCGCTGTCTCTCTGGCGGATATGCTCCTTGCATCACCCCATCCTCATATGGCACGTACACTGCTATATCACTGTACGTTTTGCCTTGCTGCATGATACCAGACACTTTCTCCATATAGGCATTAAAAACTGGCAATTCTGGTTCTAGACTACCGCCCGGACCGAAATACGTAGTAGCAAAAAAGGTATTGGTATCGGAACCCTCAGGGTTATATGGCATGCCGTGATAGAAGTGCTGATTTACACCATGAGCGAACATAGCATCTGCCACCATCTTGAGATCTGCGGTCTGCTCCTGTCCTATATAGGTACTTGGGAATCCGTACATACAGGTAAATGTTTCACTAGAAACCACTTTCTTAGAAGAGAGGCAAGCAGCAGAACTAACTACTCGTGAGTAATTTGGATTATTAAGCATACTCTCGGTTTCTGGTATATCTACTAGAGAATAGGTAGTCATCACATCTGTAGGGGCCGCTAGACACTGCACCCTAGACCAAGCTCCCAACTCTTTGCACTTTTGTACATATGGCTTATAAAACCCATCGGTAACATACTCATCTAAAAGTAACATATAGTCATAACGAACATCAGGAAACGAATCTAATCCTGCATCCATATACGGCATTATGTCATACCCGAATTTTTCTTTAAAAGTGCCCTCAAAACCTGCTGTCCAAATCTTATTAGTACCATTGAGTTTAATCTCCCAAGAGTCTGTAAATAGGGCTGACTTAGAACCTTGCAAAGCATCTTGAAGAGCCGCACCTATGGGCTCAGAAAATAGCTCAAATGCTTCTTTGTCTAAATGATTGATAACATACATCGTGTCCGGCCATGCCCAAGAAAATGTAAGCAACTGTCTGAAAGTAGAATCTCCATAAATCTGAGAACTGTGCCCCTTGTCTATGTTTTCTCCTGCAACGGGCCACGCACTCCCAAAACTAAAATCACATGCTAGACCTATAGAATCTGAATATAGTTTGGTATACGCTACTACGTCTGACCACGCTGGACTTAGCCACTTTTGTGCAGTTGTATCTTTAGGATAATGTCTGCCGTACCCTCTAGCATACATACTCTGGTAGCGATATAGTGGATATACCCAAGCTATTTCTACCCCGCCAAAATTATTGGTCTTAGCCCAATCTAACTGATATTTTATATCACTCTTTTTTATTTCCGTAGCAAACCACCACCACCGTGTGCATGGTTTAGTACTCGGATAAAATGAATTTACCCCATCCTCACTTTTTACTTGTGTGCGGGTAGAGCAACTGTTTATGGTAGCAGCAAGTAATAGGAGTAACCCAATATTTTTCCATTTCACGAAGTAAAAGTACATAATATTGGCAGTGTATGCAAAGCAGCTAGTGCAATCCTAAAAGCTACTACTTTGAAGCAACCCGATTCAATATTTTATTAATTCCGAGTCATAACCTTATTTTTACCCCGTGAATAGAAAGGCATACGTACTTATTTCAATATTTCTAGCAGCTATATTTGGCTGGGGACTTGGTTATATTCGCTTGCCATACATAGCCGAAGAGTATTCGTTTGGGGTAGGAGTTTTGACAGCTATAGCTATTATCGGCTTGACTGCTTTGCTCACTTTTTTACTTAAAACAAAAAAAATAATTAGCTCAAGCGAGTATTCTAAAAAATCATTTTGGTTGATACTGACATGCGTCACAACAGCGGCCGTTTGCATCTTTCTCTATCAAAAAAACGATACACAACAAAACAAGATAGAAACTCAAAGCAATCTTATTGTAGCACAATCTGAAGCCATAATAGCACTAGAACAAAGAAACCTTATGGCTCTAGTAGCTACGGTTCTTGCTGCAGCAGACACAGAACTAGCCCAAAGCTCTACTCGCTCACTTAGTCAAGCTATCATAGACCGCATAGCGGACCTTAGCCATTCTCTAAAACCATATAGACAGGTGACCAAGGATAGTATAGTAAACCGAGAACTGAGCAGGGAAAGAGGGCAACTTTTACTTTCCCTTTCCAAGATGAGGATAAATGAACTTTCTTTTAGGAAAATTAGGCAACAATCTACTTTTGCTTATGCAGAGTTAGAGGAGGGAAGATTAGTTGGGATAAATTTAAGTGGAATAGATTTGATGAGAGCCAATCTTAAAAGTGCGAATCTTACTGGAACAAGACTCGATTCTGCCGTTCTTTTGGAAACTAATTTATCCAGAGCCAAGTTAGTTAACGGTAGTCTTATTGGGGCGGATTTAATGAGGGCAAACTTCGATTGGGCAGATATGACTTCTTGTAACTTGTCGAACGCAAGACTCGATGGGACTTCCATGATTTCAGTCAATTTATATGCTGCTAACTTAAGTTCAGTCCAAGCAAAATATAGCAATCTGCATAATGCGATTTTAAAGGATGCTAATTTCACGAATTCTACGTTTAATATTGTTGACTTAACTAAAGCTAATCTTTATAATGCTAATTTAGTACAAGCTAAAATGACAAGAGTTGAGTTTTATAACTCAAATTTGGAAAATGTACTTGTTGATGCAAAGTGGTATAAAACACTTCACGAATCTAATACCGAGGGATCAAGCTACTTATTAGACAAGTATGATTTTACTGTCTCAGACTCTGATTCGACTCAATTTTTTCGCATAACACATAAAAAATCTTTAACTGCTCTTTAGTAAAATTTATCCTCTCGCAACACCCTATTTATTTTACTAGTAAACCTAACAACAAGTTTCTGCTCGGCTTCATAAGGTTTCATAGCAAAACCAAAT
>DNBZ01000288.1:3114-3349 GCA_003484585.1 Bacteroidota bacterium
ATGTAAGATTGTATTTTTCTTTTAACCTTAGTCCTATCTCTTGTCCTATTTCATTGTTCAGCATATCTACATAATTATCTACTGGGTAGTTAAGCGTATCGTGTAGCTGCTTGTCCGAAAATCTTCCAGTAGTAAGCTCTGGCATACTCATGAGCTCATGCACATCTGCTATATAATCTGCTACTTCTTTGCTAAACAAGGCTGTTATCAACACCTGAGCAGTCACATGGTTAAA
>DNBZ01000121.1 GCA_003484585.1 Bacteroidota bacterium
TCTATATGCGGTACGGTTTAGTATATGATATGCTGTTTGATCTTTCCACAGGTGATTTGCAAATGGTTCGCCGTCTTTGTCTTCTATAATTTTGAAAAGGGTATCGAGTTGTACTTTAGATAAGGTTAAGATAGTGATTTCGTTTTCGAAGGGCATTATTTGGAATACTTCACCCACTGTTATTTCTCCAGAATCTAAGGTGCTTCTTATTCCTCCATAGTTTAGTAAGCAGAAATCTATACGCTCGCCTGTAGCAGAGGCAGCTTGGTATACAGCCTCTGCCATAAAACTACCTAGAATACTACTTGGTTTTTTCTTTTCTAAAAACGCTGGGCTAAAACCAATAACCTCATCCATCGCAGCAGCCATATTTTGTTTGTAGGGCTCTATTATGGATTTCATCTTCTCGCTTTCTAATATAGTGCTGTCTATTGCTATATTATTAGTAGGCAATGCCGTTAGTGGTCCTTTTGCTTTACAGCCTACTAGTGCAAGTATTAAAAATATTTTAAAATGCGATTTCAATTTCCTTTTTCATTAGTTCTATTGCACGTTGAGTAGGTGTAGTCTTCTCTTGCATTAGTCTGGTCAATATTTTTTTGCCAAGTCCTGGGCCACTTTCTGTATCACTACATTCTTGATAGCAAGCTTCTACTACGCTGATTGTCTGTTCTTTTACTGCTTTTATCATATTCCAGCAGTCATTGCTCACGTATACTTGCTGCGAGATATTATGGTTAAATTCACTTGTAATAGATTGTATGAGTTCGTGTCTTAACTGATTGGCAGATTGTCCCGATTTAGATAAGCGTATTACTAAGTTCTCTGGGCTTATTCTGTCTAAAAAGAGTGTTAACCTCTCGTATGCTTGCAACTTGATAGGAGTGAGCTCTCGCATTTGTTCTTTTTTGAGCTCTAAGAGTCTAAGTTTTCTTTGCTCCTCAAAGAACTTATTAATAATGAAGTAGGTTACCCCAAACACGATTAAGCTAGGGACTACAAAGTAGAGTATGTTGACTACTACTTCTAATCCTGATATTTCGTATAGTATCATAATGAGCAAACGAATTTAAGAGTATGATAGTCTCGCTACCAAGTTTTTTCGAATTAAAATCGAAAATACACTTGTGTTAATAGAAGTGCTCCCTATTCAGCAAAGTATTGGCTTACTTTGAACAAGCAAATGACCGTATACCAAAATATTAAAGAGGCTTTCACTTCTATACGTGGCAATCTTACTAGAACTATTATTACAAGTCTTATTATCTCCTTCGGTATTATGGCACTAGTGGGCATACTTACAGCTATAGATGGCATAGAAACTAGTCTAGTAAAAAACTTTAGTTTTATGGGGGCTAATTCTTTCAATATTCAAAATAGATCTTCCGGTTTTAGTTTGAGTAGAAATAACAAGCGGGTGTACTATGAAAACATTTCGTACAAAGAAGCTCAAGAGTTTAAAGAAAGGTTTGAGTACAATGCAGAAGTATCTATAAACTCAAATAACTCGTGGAGTGCTATAGCTAAATACAAGAAGAAAAAAACTAATCCTAATACTAATATAATAGGAGGAGATAATGCCTACTTGAGTGCAGCTGGCTATGATTTGGCCGAAGGCAGAATGATAACGGAGGCAGATGTAGAACGCAACATTCGTGTGGCGGTCATAGGTCAGGAGATCAAGGAAATGCTTTTTGGTCAGGCGGATTGTCTTAATAAGTCCATCAAGGTAGGTGGGGTGAAACTAAGAGTCGTAGGACTATTTGCACCTAAAGGAGGAGCGTTTGATTTTGGTGGAGATAGGATAGTACTAGTGCCTGTAAGTCTAGCGAGAGCTCAGTTTCCTAAATCTAATACATCCTATAATATAGGTGTGGCCGTGAGCGACGTGAAGGCACTGGATGCCGTAGCTGCCTATTCGGAGAATCTCTTTAGGCAGGTCAGAAAACTCAAAGTAAAAGAAGTGACTAATTTTAGTATTATAAAGTCTGATAGTATTTCTGCAGCTTTGATGGAAAACCTACAAGTTATTTTGCTAGGTGCTGTTTTTATTGCAGGCATTACACTTATAGGAGCCGCTATAGCTCTTATGAATATTATGCTAGTATCGGTAACTGAGCGTACCAAAGAAATAGGAACTCGCAAAGCAATAGGTGCTAAAAGTGCTACGGTGCTAAATCAGTTTGTGATAGAGGCTATCACTATTTGCCAGATAGGTGGTTTAGGAGGGATAGTACTGGGACTCATTATAGGGAATATTACAAGCAGCTATATAGGTGGTAGTTTTATAGTACCTTGGAATTGGATGTTTCTAGCCTTAGGAGTGTGCACACTTGTAGGGTTAAGTGCGGGAATTTGGCCAGCGTACAAAGCATCCAAAATAAACCCAATAGAAGCACTCAGACATGAGTAGTGAATAACTCATTTAAGCAATCCTCTAAATTTTTGGCATAA
The DNA here is from genome assembly GCA_003484585.1 of Bacteroidota bacterium. Classification (GTDB taxonomy): domain Bacteria; phylum Bacteroidota; class Bacteroidia; order NS11-12g; family UBA9320; genus UBA9320. The sequence continues at coordinate 2,455 of DNBZ01000121.1, forward strand.
AAAAATCCCGACTAAAGCCGGGATTTTCACATTTATTATTCGAAAGAATCGAATTAATTTATTCTTGTATTACGTCTACATCTATCTCTACAGAAACTTCTTTATGTAAAGTGATAGTAGCTTTATACTCTCCTATATATTTCATATCTGGAGCAGATATCTTTCTTTTATCTATTTCAAACCCTCTATCTACAAGGCTTTGAGCTAGTTGCATAGTTGTTACAGAACCAAATATTTTCCCATTAGAACCAGCCTTAGTAGGCACAGTTACTTTGAAATCCTTAAGTTTTTCTGCAACTGCTTTAGCGTCAGCTACTATTTTAGCTTGCTTGTGAGCAGCTTGTCTCACATTTTCCTCTGCCATTTTGATAGCAGATGGAGTAGCTATAGTTGCTAGACCTTGAGGTATAAGGAAGTTTCTACCGTAACCGTTTTTTACTATTACGATGTCATTCTTCTCACCAAAGCCATTCACGAAATCTTTTAATATTACTTTCATTGCGTTAAATTTTATTTGGTTAAACTTATTTCATTTGATCTGCTACGTATGGTAAAAGTGCAATGTGTCTACATCTTTTTACCGCTACAGCGATTTTTCTTTGGAACTTAAGAGAAGTACCTGTAATTCTTCTAGGTAATAATTTCCCTTGTTCATTAATAAATGGCATTAAGAAATCTGGATTTTTATAATCGATATACTTAATTCCACTTTTCTTGAATCTACAATACTTCTTAGGACGTATTATTGGGATTCTTTTATATCTTTTTCTTTTAGCCATGACTTATTCTGCTTCTTCGTTAGATACTTTTTCTACTTGAGCCTCTGCTACTGGAGCTGCTTTCACTGGGGCTGCTGGAGCTTCTTTGTCTGCTACTGCAGGAGCTTCTTTCACCTTTGGCTTGTTAAATTCTCCGTTTCTTCTTCTCTCGTTGTACTTAAGAGCGTGCTTGTCTAGCTTGATGGTTAGGTATCTAAGTACCTGCTCATCTCTTCTAAACGCTAGTTCCAACTTGTCTACTATCTCCGTATCTGCCTCAGCAGCAAATTCGTAGATTTGGTAGAAACCAGTTGTTTTTTTCTGAATAGGGTAAGCCATTTTAGTTAGGCCCCAGTTCTCTTTGTGGATGAGCTCTCCACCGTTTTCTGTAATCAGCTTCTCGAAATCAGATACTGCCTCTTGCAACATCTTTTCGCTAAGCACGGGTGTTAGTACAACTACAGACTCGTAATTAGTTTTTTCCATTATTATATTGTTTATTTTTATAAAAGGGCTGCAAAAGTAAAATTAATATGCAATATATTCTTATCTTTTTATAGGTTTTTAGGCCTTTTAACTCACATTTCTTATCTGCAAGGGTGCATTTCTTAAATTACTTGTTAATTGCTCCTCATTTTTTTCAACACTACTTGTTTAAACAAGCACAGAAAACATACTTTGCACTCTAATGGGAAGTTATATAGTAAGTGCTAGGAAATATAGGCCAGAAACCTTTGATACGGTTGTAGGTCAAGAGCATATTACCGAGACTTTAATTAATGAGATAACCCATAATCGATTAGCTCAAGCATTCTTATTTTGTGGTCCTAGAGGAGTGGGTAAGACCACCTGTGCTCGTATCTTAGCCAAAGAAATAAATAAAGGCACTGTACCAGAAGGGTACGATTTCTCCTTCAATATTTTTGAACTAGACGCTGCATCGCATAACTCTGTAGACGATATACGAGCTCTAAATGAGCAAGTACGTATACCGCCACAAACGGGAGATTACAAAGTATATATCATAGATGAGGTACATATGCTTTCATCTGCGGCTTTCAATGCTTTCTTGAAAACACTGGAAGAACCTCCTAGTTACGCCATCTTTATATTGGCTACTACAGAGAAGCACAAAATACTACCTACTATATTATCTAGATGTCAGGTATTTAATTTTGATAGAATCACCATACCTCAGATAGTTGCTCACCTAAAAGGAATAGCAAAAGATGAGAAAATAGAAGCAGAAGAGGAAGCTCTGCACCTTATCGCTCAAAAGGCAGATGGTGCTATGAGAGATGCTCTTTCTATTTTCGACCAAATGGCCAGTTTCGGTACAGAAGGCAAGATCACCTATGCCGAGGTCATTGAGAATCTAAATATCCTAGACTACGATTACTATTTCAAAATCACAGACGGCTTCGTGAGCGGAGATATAAGCAGTGTGCTTGTAATGTACGACGAGATACAACGCAATGGTTTTGATGGTCAGTTATTTATAAACGGACTAGCAAGTCATTTCAGAGACTTGCTAGTAGCTCAAAATGCAAATAGTCAGCAGCTATTAGAGAAATCTAAAGAGCTAGCGGGCAAGTACCTTTCGCAAGCTAAGTCAGTAAGTGCATCGTTTATTATAAATGCGATTAATCTACTAGGTGAGTCAGATACAAGTTACAAGACTAGCCGAAACCAACGGCTACACGTAGAGTTATGTCTTATAAAACTAGCCTCGCTACAACACGCTATAGACGTAACTAAAAAAAAAAGCCTAGGCTAGACAAGCTTATAAATTCGGGTTTCTTCGCTCACCTATTTGCTGCAGAAGCAGTGGAGGGTGAAACAGTAGAAACGGTGGCAGCTCCCAAAACAAGTTTTAAGAAAGAAGATGAAGTAATAGCCACCGTAAAACTAGGGGGGCTACGCAGTGGAGTGCATCGCAACAGAGCTACCACCCAAAAAGTGGTAAAAAAAGAAGAAGAGCTAGCCACCGATGGGCTAAAAGAACTCACACTAGAAGCAGCTACAGACCTTTTTAAAGCGTATGGTGCAGATCTAGTAGCACAAAAAAGAAGCAGTTTAGCCGCATTTTTCTCAGACCCATTGATTACGGTAGCTAGAGGTGTAGTGACTTTTACCGTAGGATCTAAGCTGGTAGCAGATGGCATAGACGAGGAGATTAGAAAGATTAGACAGTATTTCTCCAAAGCATCGTATACTTTGGAAGCGATAGAATGCAGAGTAAACGCCAAGGAGGTAAGTGAATACAAAGTCTTCACGCCAAAAGAACAATTTGATGTGATGGCCAAAGAGTTTCCTATACTAAAGGAGTTCGAAGAGCGATTTAATTTAGAGATAGATGGATAAACAGGTAATACAGTTAGTAGATGCATTCGTAATACAGCATAATCTAGTGCAGGTGCTTAGTAATGTAAACTTAGCCGTGCAGGCAGGTGAGTTTGCCTATATCATTGGCAAAACGGGGAGTGGCAAGAGCAGTTTGCTCAAGACACTCTATGCAGATTTACCTCTCAAAGATGGAGAAGGTGAAGTAGCAGGATACAAACTTACGGACATAAAAAAAGAGGATGTTCCTATGCTAAGAAGAAAGATAGGTATGGTGTTTCAAGACTTTAGTCTACTCTATGACCGTAGTATAAAAGAGAACCTAGAATTTGTACTACACGCTACAGACTGGAAAGATAAAAAGGCAGTCGCTAAGCGAATAGACCAGGTAATAGACTCTGTAAGTTTACCCAAGATTCTAGACAAAAAACCACACCAACTCAGCGGTGGCGAGCAGCAACGAGTAGTGATAGCTAGAGCATTGCTCAATAGTCCTCAGCTTATTTTGGCAGATGAACCTACGGGTAATCTAGACCCAGAAGTGAGCGACGAAATACTAGAACTGCTACATAATATAGCGACTAATGGTACGGCTGTGCTTATGGCCACACATGATTATCGTCTGATAAATAAATACCCCGGTACGGTATACAAAATAGAGAATGGGGTAGTAGACCAAACGAGTTTGTTTGGGTGAGGTATTCTTCGATACTTCCTCCTATCGTCGAAAACTCAGAATGACACCGTCATTGATTCAAATTTTATTGTTAGCAGCGTGTCAAGCTGAGTGTTCGCTGCAAGCGAATGTACCGAAGCGTCGTTAGCACGGTGTCAAGCTGAGTGTTTTGCTCTAGGCAAAACGTACCGAAGCTTCTTTTGCAGAATGTCAAGCTGAGTGATCCGTGATAGCGGATTGTATCGAAGCTTCGGCCACTATCACCAAATTAGGTTCGAAAACCACATTGTGCCACGTACGAGCGGTACAGAAAAGGATAATCTTCTTGAATGTTTTGTATTTCCACCAGCCTATTTTACGGATAGCTTCTTTTAGTGGCTGGGTATTGCGTAGCAGCCCACCATATACTTCTACCTTGCCAAAACCCACAGCACTAGTCACTTGCAGTGCAGAGCTTTTGTTTAGGAATACTTCGTGGCTTATATCTCCGTAGGCATACACGCTCGTCTGCGGAGCGTCCATATTAGGTGTTCTAAATATGGCTTTACCTCCAGGATTTAAGCTCTTTTTTACATTCAGCAAAAAGTCGATAAGTTCGTCTTTGGTGAAATGTTCTATAATATCTAAGCCTATAATTATGTCAGCTTTTTCTCCCTTGCTAAAAAAATCTTCTATACTACTATGATGCACATTGTCCATTCCTAGGGTATGAGCTACATCTACTTGCTCTTGGCTTATGTCATAACCCACCACATTAGTATATCCTGCATTCATTGCCGGTTTCACAAAGGTTCCAAATCCGCATCCTAAATCTACTATCCGTACATCTTTATTAGAGGGCAATAAGTGTATTAATTCGGCACTGTTATGGCTGGTTTGCTCGGCGAGCATTCCTTCATAATCGCGGGCTTGTTTATTTACCTGATTGGTAAAATAGTTGTTATAAATGGTGTCTCTGTACTTGAGCATTGATACGTGCAAATTTATGCACTTTAAATTAATAATAGACCTCTCGGACTTGGGATGTATTTTTCTTAGTGCACGGCACAAAGTGCTCTTCGAGCCAATGCTAAGGCAAGTTTTTATATCGTAGGAATAAGGAATTTCGGATGATGTATCGTTCTATTCTTGTGGCTTATAATGTATCGGACTATTTTTGCTCGATGCTCAAGAGCTATATGCACAAAAACTGGATAGAGGCAGGTTGCGATGAGGCAGGCCGTGGATGCTTAGCCGGACCTGTGTATGCTGCAGCGGTTATCTTACCCAAGGGTATAAGGCTGCCTTTGCTAGATGATAGTAAGAAACTAAATGAGCATACACGAGATAAGCTGCGTGTACTCATAGAAAAAAAAGCAGTGGCTTGGGCGGTAGCTAGTTGCTCAGCTAGAGAAATAGAACAGTACAACATCTTAAACTGTAGTTTTATGGCTATGCACAGAGCCATAAAAATGCTAGGCACAGTGCCAGAGCATTTATTGATAGACGGTAATCGGTTTAAACCATATGATATAATACCTCATACTACCGTGATAAAAGGAGATGGGAAGTATAAGTCTATAGCTGCGGCCAGTATTTTAGCCAAAACCCACAGAGACGAGTATATGAAAAAACTGGCACAAGAGCATCCCGCCTATGGTTTCGAAAAACACAAGGGGTATGGCACAGCTGAACACAGAAGGGTCATTGGTGAATTGGGCTATATAGACTGTCATCGCAAAACCTTTATTTTGAAGAACAAGCCATAAGTATGAATCGACTTTTATCCTTTTTTATAGTATTCAGTTTTGCAGGAGTAGTCCTTGCTCAGGAACCTACCACGGATG